>JAUIIM010000046.1 GCA_030431785.1 Acidimicrobiia bacterium
CGGGCCGCGAGGTCGGAGGGCGCACCGTGGGTCTCGTCGGTCTCGGACACGTGGGTACGGCGCTGGCTCACCGACTCGCCGGGTTCGGATGCCGGATCCTCGTCTACGATCCGTTCATCGACCACACCGTCATCGAGTCATTGGGGGCAGAGCAGGTGGAACTCGCAACGGTGTTCCGTGAGTCCGACTACATCTCCGTCCAGGCGCGACTCACCCAGGACACCTTCCGATTCATCGATGCCACGCTGATCGACACGATGAAGCCGAGTGCATATCTCATCAATGTGGGTCGCAGCGGTCTCGTCGACTACGACGCTCTCTTCGATGCACTCCAGGCGCGACGAATCGCAGGTGCCGGCCTCGATGTGCACGAGGACAATCCCCTGCCGGAGGACAGCCCCTGGCGCGATCTCGACAACGTCACCATCACGACGCACTTCGGTGGGGACACCGTCGAGACGAACGAACGGTCCGCACGGCTGGTCGCCGAGGCGCTCCACGGGGTCTTGGAAACCGGTGTGCACTCCGATGCTGTGAACGCCGAGGCCATCGGGTGGGCTCCTTGAGCCTCACGGTGACAATCGACGTCGGGGGTACCTCGACGAAGGTGACCGTGTTCGACGAAGAAGCCACTCCCCTCGCACACACATCACGTGCCACCCCGCTCCATCTCCCCCACGAGGGTTGGGTCGAACGCGACATGGACGAGCTCTGGTCCGACTGTGTTGCCTCGATCCGCGACTGTCTCGAGTCCATCAGCGGCCGCCACGACGACATCTCGGCGGTCGCAGTGGTGGGGCATTCGGACGGGCTCTACCCGATCGATGCCGACCTGCGGCCCACCCGTCAGGCGATCATGGCGACCGACACGCGTGCTGTCGACATCGTCAGGGATTGGCAGGGCGCCGGAATCGCCGCCGAGGCCTTGACGACGACGGGGACCGAACCCTTCCCCTCATCAGCGGCACCGCTTTTGGCGTGGCTGGTCACCAACGAGTCCGCTGCACTCGATCGAACACGCTGGTTCCTCAGCGCCAAGGACTGGATCCGCCTCCGCCTGACCGGCGAGGTCGGGACAGAACCGACCGATGCATCCTCGTCGTTCCTCGACCCGCATACTCGTGACTACTCAGATGAAGCCTTGGCGTTGTATTCCCTGGGGTCGCTGCGAGAGCATCTCCCGCCACTTCACGATTCAGCGGCGGACATCGCGGGTCCGGTCACCGGCACAGCGCACGAAGAAACCGGAATCCCTAAGGGCACTCCCGTGATCGTCGGCTGCCACGATGTCGACGCCGGGGCGATTGGGCTAGATGCGATCACCGTCGGACAGACTTCCATCCTGGCGGGAACGTTCAGTATCAACCAGCAGCTCGTCGACACCTACACGACGGGCGCGAGCTGGCAGCTTCGTCCATTTGTCACACCCAGTCGGTGGATCGCTATGGCGACGTCCCCGACATCGATGACCAATCGGGACTGGTGGATGCGCACGACCGAAGCAACGAGCCGTCTCGCGCCGGGCACCGACCTCGAGGGTGCCCTCGACATCGTGTATCTGCCGTATCTCGCCTCCACGGAAGACGGAGGAAAGGGTGGTGCGTCCATGTCTGGCTTGACTCTCACCCACACACGAGACGACCTCCTCGCATCGGTATTGATCGGTATTGCAGCCGCACACCGATACCACCTCGAATCGCTCGATACCGGCGTCCCGATCCCGCAAACGCTCCGAGTCGGTGGAGGGGCCACGAGGGATGCATTGTTCGTCAGGATCCTCGCATCGATGGTCGGTCGTTCGCTGGAGATCGGCGATGGATCCGAAACCTCGCGTGGGGCGTTTGCCCTGGCCGGTCTCGCAACGCAGCGGCATGCGACCCTTGCCGATGCGGCACATGCAGCGACTCACATCGTGGAGACGATCGAGCCGGACCGAGCGCTACACGATCGGTTCGATGCGTACTACGACCGCTACCTGACGCTGCGGAGCCGCGTTCTGGAGGAAGGATGAGTTCCCAGACGGACACCGCCGAACCGGCCCGACCCCGACCGAACGTCGTCGTCGTCGTGTTCGACGACCTCGGGTTTGCAGACCTCGGCTGTTATGGCTCGACCATCTCGACGCCGACGGTCGATGCCATCGCCGGTCGAGGAACGCTCTTCACGAATTTCACCGCGACGCCGTTGTGTTCGCCAACTCGTGCAGCCCTTCTCACCGGACGTGACCCGCACACGGTCGGTATGGGCTCGATCGTCCAGTTCGCCAGTGAACATCCCGGCTACAACGGATACATCCCCCGGTCTGCGGCCATGCTCCCTCGTCACCTTCAGTCGAACGGATACGGGACCGGGGCGTTCGGCAAATGGCACCTGGCTCCATCGCATGAGATCGGGCCAGCAGGACCCTTCGACCGTTGGCCACTCGGCGTCGGCTTCGATCGCTTCTACGGATTCCTCCCGGGGAAGACAGACCATTGGCACCCCGAGCTCGTGGAAGACAATCGGTTCGTCAGCGCTCCGGACGATCCGGGATACCACCTGACCACCGATCTGATGGACCACGCCATCACGTACGTCTCGGACCACGTCGGTGGTCGTCCTGATGACCCGTTCATGGTGTACCTCGCACTCGGGGCTGTGCACTCCCCCCATCATGGGCCACCAGCGTTCACCCGTCGCTACCGGGGCAGGTTCGCCGACGGTTGGGACATTGAACGAGAGCGACGGTTCGCCCGCCAGCGCGAACTCGGCTTGTTCGAGGACATCACTCCCGCCGATCGCAACCCGGACGTTGCTGCCTGGGAAGACCTCGATCCGGACGAACAGGAGGTGTCCCTGCGGTTCATGGAGGCGTACGCAGGTTTCCTCGAGCACGCCGACGCAGAGCTCGGTCGCTTCCTCACCCACCTCGAAACGCTCGGTGAACGCGACAACACGGTCGTGGTGGTCATCTCCGACAACGGGGCGACGAACGCCGGAGGCACGACCGGATCGGTGAACGAGGAGCGGATCCTCAACCGATTGCCCGAGACACATGACGATCGTGTGCGAGCAAGCGAACAACTCGGTTCAGCCCACACCCTGAACCAGTATCCGAACGGATGGGGTCAAGCCAGCAACACGCCGTTTCGCATGTACAAGCACACGCTGTACAACGGGGGGATCCGCTGCCCCTTGATCATCGACGCACCCGGCTGGTCGGGACCCCCGATCCGAGACGAGCACCTCCATGTCACCGATGTCGTTCCGACGCTGCTCGACCTGGCGGGCGTCACTGCCGAGGACCACGTGGATGGCGTAACGCAGCTACCACTCCCCGGCACCGCCTTCACGCCTGATGACCCGGCTCGCGACCGCGGGCCACAACACTTCGAGGTGCGTGGGTACCGAGCAGTGATCGATGGCGACTGGAAAGCCGTCACCCGCCACGAGCCCGGCACTCCCTATGAGGATGACACATGGGAGCTCTATGATGTCGCGACCGATCCCGCCGAACGCAACGACCGTTCGGGGGTCGAACCTGATCGGCTCACGGCGATGCGCAACGTCTGGGAAGACCTCGCCTCCGCCGACAATGTCTATCCGATGGACGATCGTGGGATCGAACGACTGCTGGACCCCACAAGCCACCGCCCGAACAGCCGCGAGTGGCGGTTCACCCCACACATGTCCCCGGTGTCTGCAGAAGCGGGCCCTCATCTCGCCCGGAGGTCGTTCCGGCTCGTCGCCGACATCGAGGCATCAGCAGACGACGAGGGAGTGCTATTCGCCGGCGGGGGCCGATTCAGCGGCTTCAGCCTGTATCTGCTGGATGGAACGATGAACTTCGTCTACAACGCAGCCGGCACACGAGGGGTTGTTCGGGTTCCCGTCCCCGAGCGCGGCATCTCTGACCGAGTGATCGCCGAGTTCACGCTGGGCGAGCGAGGTGGAACCCTGTCCGTCGCCGTGGACGATCACCATCCCGAGTCCGTGACCATCGACGAGCGCCTCGACCTCCGCATGAGCGTCGAGACCATGCAACTCGGTCGAGATCTCGGAACTCCCGTGTCGACGGACTACGAATGCCCGTTCCCCTTCACCGGCACGATTACCCAGGTAGTCCTCACCCCGGGGAAGATGGCACCAATCGGGTGAACCACAGGTCGGTATGGGCGGCCGGTCAGCGCATGGAATCAGCGATCAGATACATGGCGTGCGACCACACGAGTGGGTTGGCCTCTGGTCCCCAGCGATCCCGCCATGGCTGCACGAACTCCGGATCGAGCGGATTGGCGACGACCTGTTCCGGCAGATCACCGGTGTCGGTGGCTTGCGCCTCGACCCAGGCCATGCATTCGTCGCCGAGCTTCGTCTGGCCGACGGAGTAGTAGTACCAGGCAAGCCAACACGTGAGCAGTACCCATTCGCCACCGCCGTAGTAGGTGTCGGTACGGAAGCGGTGAACACCACCAGTCGCACGTAGCTCGGCCTCGATCTCCTCAATGGTCCGACGAACGACGGGACTCGATGGTTCCACGGACGCATACGGAACGGCCAGACCGACGAGACTCGCATCGACCATGCCGGCGCCGGCGAACTTGACGTACCGACCGTCCTCGATCAGCGAACCCTCGATGTGTTCCGCGATCGCATCCACGACGGAACTCGTCGAATTGGTCAATCGACCGAAGGCCCGTAGCCCTGCCTGAACAGCGGAGAGAGTGTAGGTATGCACTTTGTCGCCGTGCTCCTCCCAGCAGTCGTAGCACGGCTGGTCCCAAAGGGCTTCCAAGTACTCGACGATCAGTTTCATCGCCTGCGACTGGGAAGGAGTGGGAGCCCTCTCGGACATGGCCAGATGCTGTTCGAACGCCCAGAGCCACGTACCGAACCCGTCGAGTTGATGATTCGGCCAGTCCTCGTCCGCTGGCTCCCCCGATGGGGCGTACCGCGTGTGGAGGAACTCGTCGGGTCCGAGCGGTCGGCCCGTCCGCACGGCTTCGATCACGGACTCGACGGTGGACTCCATCGCACAGATCCGTGTGGCGACCCACTCGTGGAAACGACCCGAGCTGTCGTGCTCACCGACCACATCCATGGAATAGGCGATGAATGCCCCGTCACGGAACCAGCTGTACCGGTACGTTGGGAAGTTGGGTGACGCGATGAACGCGCCGTTGCTTGTCTGGTTGTCGAGCACCACATCGATGCTGCGTTCACGAAGGTTCATTTGGCCACCTACCTGGATGCGTACTTGATTGCGATCATCTTCCACCTGTCGAGCCCATCGACCTCGACGCGCACGTTGCGCTCCCCCGCCGTCCATACGCACGGCTGCAGACCACCGAGGTCACCTTCGGGCTCGACGAAGACCACGCGGTCGACCTCTCGGTCGACGTCGATGCCGATCGAGAACGCGTCGTGCGGAGTCGGCGGACCGTGCTCCGTGTCCCAGCGCGCCTCCTCGATGCCGGCCATGTTCACCAGGTGCACGACACGCCAACCATCGACGTCGTTCGTCGTGCTCCAGACTCCATCAGGGAGATCGACCGGTCGCGGTCCGGGGCGACCGCTTCGCTCGAGGAGGTCACCGAAGCGAACACGGAAACTTGCGAACCGCATCAACGTGTCGCGCAGCGACGCCGACATTTCTTGATGCAGCGGGAAGTAGGGGTCCGTCAGAAGTCGCGCTCCCTCGCCCACCTCGATGCGGGAGCCGCCGGAGGCGATGATCAGTGCGTCGGCAAGCCGCACGTTCTCCTCCCACGCCGCTGGGATGTACAACGCAACGACCACAGCGCGGTAGCCGCCACGTTCCAGGTCACGTTCGACGACTTCGGCGACCTCACGCTGTGTTGGCATGTCCGGCCACAGTTCGATGTAGACGAAGTCCATCGGAGCTTCGACAAGGCGCTCGATGGGCCAGTTCTTCACCGCGTTGAAAGTTGTCGGCCGTTCGGGTTCCAGCGCCTTGAGGTCGCTCACGAAGTCGACAAACGCTGTGGGAAGATCGATCTCATCACCCGAGGCCGTGAACGCCGTCCGCGGTTCACCGTATTGATCGATGTGGATACCGGCGAAGTCGAACGCTTCGAGAGTCTCACCGCACCTACCGAGCAGATGTTTCGCCCACCCACTCCCGCGAGAGGGATCCATCAATCCGAGGAAATCACCCTCGAAGATGTGACCGTCCCCGTCCTCGTCGTACATCGCCCAGTCTGAATGCTCGCGCCACGTGTCCATCGACGAGCCGTAGACGGCGAGGTACGCCATCGGAGCGGCCCCGGAGGCGACAGACGCATCCACGAGCGATCGGATAATCGACGACGACAGGGTTCGATCAAGCGGGTCAACGAACACGTCCGTCGGTGGGACCGGATCGTCATGACGGAACATCCAGTCGTAGAACTGGATGCCGTTGACGTGGAACCGTCGCAGATCGGCAAAGACATCGGCGATGTCGTCCCGGTCGGGAGAGAAGTCGCACAGAAAACCATATCGAGGTCGCTGCCACCACGGGACCCCGATATCGACTGCTGTAGTCGCATCGCCGAGGGCCAGGCCATCGGCATCCTGCACCTGTATGTCGATGCCGACGCATCGAGCATCCTGCGGCGGGTCCCATCGGATTGTCTGGTGCGCCGAGGCCACGAGGCTGATGCGATCGATCTCCCTGTCGAGCTCGGCGAACGTGCATACGACGGTCGCACCGTCGGGTGGCGGCGGGTCAATCTCGAGGTCGATGAGCACCTGCTCGCCTTCCGAGTATGCGCCTTTGGTCGGCGTCGTCTGGATGTGAAACATTTCGGTCAACCTTTCGTACCGGAATTGACATCGCCCCTGATGAAGTAGCGCTGGAAGATCACGAACACCGCGATCACGGGGACCACGGCGACTATCGAGGCCGCAAACACCTGGCCCCACTCCGTCAGGTGCTCCGACTGGAACAATGCGATACCGATAGGCAACGTGCGCTTGGATGTCTCACGGATGGCGACGTGCGCCCACGGGAACTCATCCCACGAGTACAAGAATGTGAAGATGGCGACAACGGCGAGGCCCGGACGCACCAACGGGAGTGCGACGTGCCAGAACGTCTGCCACCGACTGGCACCATCGATCGTGGCGGCTTCCTCGAGGGACCGCGGGATCCCTTCGAAGAAGCCGCGGAGGAGAAACGTCTGGACGGCGAGGTTCATCGCCACGTACACGACGATCAAACCGACCAACGAATCGAGGAGGTGCAGGTTCTTGGCCACGATGAACTGCGGGATGATCAACATCACCGGAGGGATCATCATCCCCAACAACAGCGTGTAGAAGATCGGTTCTTTCCAACGGAACTCGAACCGCGCAAACGCAAAGGCCATCATCGCCGAGACTGCCACCGTTGCCCCCGTCGAGACCAACGCAACGATCAGACTGTTCAGGAAGTAGACGCCGAACGAGTCCTTCGTGAGTGCCTCGACGTAGTTGGAGATCGTGGCCTCGCTCGGCCACAGGCGTGGGGGAATCTCGAAGATGAATGCCTGGGGCTTCAACGACGTCGCCACCATGTACCAGAACGGAAGGATCATGGCCAACGCCCCAAGGCTGAGGAGCGTGTAGCTCGCGATCCGCGAGATGCGTTTCCCGGTGCTCATCCGCATGCTCACAGCTCCACCTTCTTTCGTAGCAGGCGGAGTTGGATGACGCTCATTCCCAACACAAACGCCGTGAGGAGATAGCTGATCGCTGCCCCATATCCGAAGTCGAGGCCCTCGAAGGTCGCTTCGTACATGAGGGTCAGGATGAAGTGGGTCTTGTCTTGTGGATCACCACCGTTGGTGATGAGCAGGTTCGAGATATAGGCGTTCAGTCCGCCGATCGTGAGCACGACGGTGAGGAACGTGAGCGTGGGACGGAGCAGTGGAAGCGTGATGTAGCGCAACCGATTCCAAGCGGTTGCACCATCGACGGCTGCCGCTTCCTCATACGCGGCAGGGATGGATTGGAGACCGGCGAGGGCGATAATCGCGGTCCAGCCGATCCCCTTCCAAATGCCGAGGAGGAAGATCGGGACGAACGTCAGGATCGGATGGGCGAGCCAACGGATGTTCTCGCTCGTGACGTGGAGCACGTCCTTGAGAAGATAGTTGGCGAGTCCACCCTGGCCGACAAAGATGAACTCAAACACCAGGCTGACGATGACCCATGGCGTGATCACCGGCAGGTAGTAGATGACTCGGTAGAAGGAACGGCCTCGGATTGCCTGGTTGAGCAGGATCGCCACACCCACGCCGAGGATGATCTGCGCAGGCACGGTGACGACGGTGTAGGCGATCGTGTTGATGACGGCGCGTCGAAACACGGGATCGCCCAGTGCCCTCGTGTAGTTCTCCAAACCCACCCACTCGGACAGTTCGGAGTTGATGATGTTCCAGTCGTAGAAGCTGATCCGGAACGAGAACACCAGCGGTCCGAGAACGAACAGGAAGAACAGGAGGAACCCAGGGAGCAGGAACGCGGCCGCGGCGAGGGTGGAGCGGTAGTTGCGGCGCTCACGGGTCCTTCGGTGTGCAGCGGGAAGCTGCCCCCCGGTGTGGGGGGCAGCTTCTCCGATGCGTGACTCAGCCGAGGAGATCGTTGATCTCATCCGCTGCTTGATCGAGCGCCTCCTGTGGCGTCTGCTCACCATTGAGCATGCGCTGGAATGCGTTGTTGATCGCGTTGTCCATGTCGCCCCACTGCGGGTGCGGAACACGTGCCTGCGCTGTCGTCAGCTGTTCGAGGAACACCCCGAAGTAGTCGGGAAGGTCAGGATCCCCGATGAGATCGGCACGCGTCGGGATGACACCGACCTCGGCCATCGTCTTCTGTGCCTCAGCGGACATCAGGTAGGCGGTCCATGCCATTGCAGCGTCCGACGCATCAGAGTCGGCGAAGACGACGACGTCCTCACCACCCACCACAGAACTGGTCGACCCAGATCCGTTGGCCGGCACGAGCGAGAAGTTGACCTCGAAGTCCGGGTAGTTCCCGGCGTAGATGTCCACCATCCACGGACCGTCCGTGATCATCGCGTAGAGACCCGTCGCATGCCCGTCCGCAGTGCCGATGCCTCCGCCGAGCAGGTTCGGCGACAGACAGCCGTCCGCGTACAGATCGTTGAGCATCTCGAACGCGGCGACGCTCGCTGCGCCGTTCACGTACCCGGTCGCCGTCGTGATCGCGTTGTCCACGACCTGACCGCCCATCGCATAGAACACCGGAGCTGGCGCCCAGAAATAGGTCCCGCCGAGTGCGAAGCCGTACTCCTCATCGCTCGGGTTCGACAGGTCACAGGCAACGGATGCGAACTCCTCGAGCGTCTCCGGCGGACCGTCGACACCCGCCTCCGTGAACACGGATTTATTCCAGAGCAGCACCTGTGTATTGGTGTTCTGCGGCAGGCCGTAGTAGTGGCCGTCCCAGTGGTTCGTCGCAAGCGGTCCGGGGAACACCGAGTCAGCGATGTCGTCGAAGCCCGGCATCACACCGTCGAGTTGTTGCAGGGCTCCCAGCTCTGCGAACTCGGGTACCCAGATGATGTCCATTCGAGCCGTGTCCGGGCCCTCACCGCCGGCGAGTGCCGTGAGCAGGGCGGCCTTGAAGTCGTCGTACGCGAAGCGTGTCGTTTCCACCGTAATATGTGGATTCGCTGCTTCGAAGGCGGCGACTACAGCCTCGAGCTGAGCGGTCTCAGGATCGCTCATCGTGTGCCAATACTCGACGGTCTGGGGCTCCGCCGACGCAGTCGTCGTGGTCCCGTCACCGGAAGTCGTGGTCGTCTCCGTCGGGACAGTGGTTCCGGATCCGTCTGCGGTAGTGGTCGTGGCATCACCCGAATCACTACTGCAGGCGGCTCCCACCAGCATCAGGACGGCACACAGCGCGATGAATCGCGTGCATAGCTTGCTTGTTGTCATTGCTTCATCTCCTCCTTTGGAGATCGTCTGTGAGGTCACCGTCATACGATGCCTCCCTTCTGCCATGCATGTGCTGCGGTCGTGCGCATCGGGGATTCGAAGAGTGCATCGAGTACGAGGCTCGCGGCCCCTCGCGCCCACGCCTCATCCCTCAATGGTTCGACCACCAGCTCATAGGATTTGCGTAGCCCGGAGTGAACATGAGCATCCACGGTCTCGGCAAGGCCACCGAGCATCGCGTCACCCGCCTCGACACCCTCGCCGCTGATGATGACGAGGTCCGGGCCGAAGAGGTTGACAACGTTCGCGATGCCCCTTCCGAGCGCCATTCCGGCATCGGTCAGGAGGGCTCTGAGTTCGGGAACGTCCGCTGCGGCGGCATACAGCGCACTGCCTGTTGCCGGGGCTGGAATGTCCAGGGCGACGGCGACACGGCTGGCCCTGGCGATCAATCCGACCTCACCAACACTCGCTTCGAGGCACCCGACGTTCCCGCAGGGACAACGTTCATCGCTGGCATCTACGACGGTGTGCCCGAACTCGCCCGCCCCACCATGCGCACCCCTGTTCACCGAACCGTTGGCCACATAACTGAATCCGACACCTCGACCAAGGCTGATCACCACGAAGTTGTCCGATCCCTGCCCCACGCCGAACCAACGCTCGGCGAGCGCCAGGGTGTTGACGTCATTGTCGACACGAACGGGCACGTCCAGCCGCTCTTCGAGGAGCGACGCGATCGGCACGTTCTCCCAGCCAAGGAATGGGCTGCTCCGACAGATGCCGTGCTCAGCATCGATCACACCGGCGAGCCCGACACCGACACCGAGTACCTGGTCGCTAGAGAGATCGGCATCGGCGAGAAGTCTCGCTACGAACTCGGTGGCCGCCCCAACGACGTCGGGGACCTGCAGCGATGTCAGCTCCGTTTCGTGCTGTGCGACCGTGCCGGCTTCGAGGTCCGTGATCGCACCCACGATCCGGTCCTCCATGAGCTTCATTCCCACGACGTTGTACGAGTCACGGTCGAGGTCGACGAGCGTCGGTGGTCGTCCAACACCGGATGCCGGAGCGGCCCCCTCCGAGACCAGACCCTGCTCGATGAGGGCAGGCACGATCGCTCCGACCGTCGCCTGTGACAGCCCCGTGCGCCGGGCAATCGCCGCTCGGCTGATCGGTCCTTGCTCTCGAACGACGTTGAGCACCATCGATTGGTTCAACGCTCGTACGAGCTGCCGATCTGCGGGATTTCTCGTGTTCGCCATTATTTCCTTTAGTTACGGAAATAATATAGCGTTCACACTCTGGCGATGCAAGAGGCCATCAAGGAAGCACCGATCACCGACCCATAGAAGAAGCCCCCGGTCGTGGACCGGCGGCTTCTCTTAGATCGTTTGGCTGGTCGTCTACAGACCGGCTTCGAACTCGTCCTCGAACGACACGACCTTGCGGCCGGGCTTGTCGTCGGACTTGTCGTTGCCCTTGTCGCTGTTCCGATCACGGTCACGGTTGCGATCGCGGTTGCGACCTCCCCCATTCCGATTGCGGTCACGACCGCCACGATCGTTGCGGCCACCGTCTCGGTTGCCACGATCGTCTGAGCTCTTGTCCGAGTCGTCCGAGCTGTTGTCGGAACCACCGCCGGAGTCGTCGCCCGAGGGTGCGTCTGCCATGTCGAGGCTGACCTTCCCACGATCGTCGATCTCACGGACGATGACCTTCACCTCGTCACCGAGGTTCAGCACGTCTTCGACCTTGTCGATGCGCTTGTTGCCACCGATCTTGGAGATGTGCAGCAGCCCGTCACGACCCGGGAGGATGTTGACGAACGCACCGAACTTGGTGACGTTGACGACCTCACCGTCGTAGACCTCGCCGACCTTCGCCTCCGGCGGGAATCCGATCGCAAGGATCCGTTCCTTCGCCAGGTTGAGGGACGTCGTGTCAGGAGCACCGACGCGGATCGTCCCATCGTCGTCGATGTCGATTGCAGCTCCGGTCTCCTCTTCGAGCTCACGGATGGTCTTGCCCTTCGGGCCGATGACCTCACCGATCTTGTCCTTCGGAATGGTGACCGCTTCGATCTTCGGTGCCTTCTCGGCGAGCTCCTCACGGGGCTCAGCGATGCATGCCTTCATCGTCTCGAGGATGAACATGCGGGCCTCGTGGGCCTGGTTCATCGCCGCGATGAGGACATCTGCGGGCAGACCCTCGATCTTCGTGTCGAGCTGGAGCGCCGTGATCATGTCCGGCGTACCGGCGACCTTGAAGTCCATGTCACCGAGGTGATCCTCGACGCCGAGGATGTCCGTCAACGTGACGAACTCACCGTCGTGGTAGATCAGACCCATCGCGATACCGGCGACCGGTGCGTGGATCGGAACACCTGCATCCATCAGCGACAATGTCGATCCGCAGACCGACGCCATGGACGAGGAACCGTTCGACATCAAGACCTCAGAAACAAGGCGGTATGCGTACGGGAAGTCCTCTGCGGGCGGGATGACCGGGAGCAGTGCCTTCTCAGCAAGCGCCCCGTGACCGATCTCACGGCGCTTCGGACCACGCATGAAGCCAGCTTCGCCTGTGGCGAACGGCGGCATGTTGTAGTGGTGCATGTACCGCTTCGATTCCTCAGGGGAGATCGTGTCGAGCATCTGCTCCATCTTGAGCATGCCGAGGGTCGCCACGTTGAGGACCTGTGTCTCTCCACGCTGGAAGATGGCAGAACCATGCATCCCGGGAACCACACCGACCTCAGCCGTCAGCTGACGGATCTCATCCGTCGCACGACCGTCGATGCGAGTCCGCTCTGCGACCACACGTGAACGCATCACGTTCTTCTGGACCTTCGAGAAGGCGGCCTTCGCCTGCTTGAGCGAATCGGCGTCATCCTCGTCGAGACCGAGGGCTTCGAGCACCTCGTCCTTGACAGCAGACTCAGCGTTCTGACGCTCGTGCTTCTTGACGATCGTGCCGAGTGCTTCGAGCTTCGGCTTTGCGAGCTCTTCGACCTTGGCGAACATCTCATCGGTGTAGTCCGACAGGATCGTCCACTCGACCGGCTCCGGCTCACCGAGCTTCTCGGCGAGTTCGAGCTGGAGGTCGATCATCGTGGCGATGTACTCCTTGGAGACCTCGAGGCCAGCGGCCACGGTTGCCTCGTCCGATGCCTGCGCACCGTCGAGCACCTTGCGGTAGCCGTCTTCCGAGGCTCCGGCTTCCACCATGGCGATGTCGATCTGACCCTCGTCGTTGCGCTTTCCGGCGACAACGATCTCGAACACGGCTTCTTCGCCCTGCTCGTAGGTCGGGAACGGAACCCAGTCGCCGTCGATGAGCGCGAGACGCACCGCACCGATCGGGCCCTCGAACGGGATCGGGCTGACCGTGAGGGCAGCAGAAGCACCGTTGAGGGCGAGGATGTCATGCGGGTTTTCGAGATCCGCTGCAAGCACCGTCGCGACGATGTGTGTGTCGTGGCGGTAGCCGTCCTTGAAGTTCGGACGGAGTGGGCGGTCGATCAGACGACAGGTGAGGATCGCCTTCTCCGTGGCACGGCCTTCACGACGGAAGAACGACCCGGGGATGCGACCGACAGCGTACGTACGCTCTTCGACATCGACGGTCAGGGGGAAGAAGTCGACGCCTTCACGAAGACGACGGCTTCCGGTTGCGGTCACGAGGACCTCGGTGTCGCCGACGCGCACGGTTGCGCTTCCATCGGCGAGTTGTGCGAGCTTTCCTGCGCTCAGGGAGATCTCTACATCTCCAGCGCGCCCGCGAACGGTGGTCTCTGCCACGCGTTTCTCCTTCTGTTTGGGGAGATCCGCTCAATTGGCAGTGGTCCGGATTCGATGGGTGCAACTCGAATGCGGGCCACTGTCAACTGATTCGAAATCTCCGTGTTCGTTGGCGTCGGAGGGGTCGTGGGGTTACGACCCCAGATACGACAGAAGGCGGCAGAGCCGCCCTCGTGAGTCGTTTGTCAGCGACGCAGTCCCAATTTCGCAATCAGGGCTCGGTAGCGCTCCACGTCTTGATCCTGGAGATACCGAAGCAGTCGCCGACGCTTACCGACCATCATCAGCAGGCCTCGCCGGCTGTGATGATCCTTCTTGTGGACCTTCAGGTGCTCGGTGAGGTGATTGATGCGTTCTGTCAGCAACGCGACCTGGACCTCCGGAGAACCGGTGTCCGAGGCGTGCGTGCCGTAATCGTCTACAACAGTTTGGGTGTCGTTCACGAGGTACTTTCCTACGCGAGTAAGTAGTCGGGCGATTGCCCAACCGGGAGCATAACAGGACCCGGGTGTAGTTGAGCACCTTCAAAGACCGATATCCTGCCGGCCCTTAGGGCGGCAGGATTGCTTCGGCTTCTACTTCGACCTTCCACGCAGGATCGAGCAAGGAAGCGACCACGACCATCGTTGCCGCTGGTGACGCATCGCCGAACATCTCGGCATGTGCCCTCCCCACCGCATCTGCATCCGTCGCATCCGTGATGAACATCCGGGTGCGCACCACATCGCCCCGTTCGGCACCGAGGTCCGTGAGCGCGGTCGTGATGATCTCGCAGCAGCGAAGCATCTGACCGTAGGCATCCGGAGCGAGGGCCGTTCCCGGTGCGGGTACCGGTGCAGTGCCGGCGACGATCACCCGCTCCCCCACCCGGATGGCCCGCGAGAAGCCGTAGGCGTCTTCGTATGGGGAATCACCGTGTGCATGCTGTCGCATGGGACGACGATAGCTCGACAGGGACCTAGACACGAGGGATGCCGTGACCCATGCTGGTGATGCACCGCGCTTCCTCCGGAGGTGACGTTGTGGTCGGATTCCTGATGGTGATGGCCCTTGCTGCCAA
>JAUIIM010000047.1 GCA_030431785.1 Acidimicrobiia bacterium
CGAACTCCGCAGCGGACTCCGCGATCGGTGATGTCATCGCCGATGCGATGCGCAAGGTCGGCAACGAGGGTGTCATCACCGTCGAGGACAGCCAGACCTTCGGCGTCGATCTGAAGTTCACGGAGGGCATGCAGTTCGACAAGGGCTACATCTCGCCGTACTTCATCACCGACGCCGACCGTCAGGAAGCTGTGCTCGAGGATCCGTACATCCTCGTCGCAAACCAGAAGATCGGTTCCGTTCAGGATCTCGTCCCCGTCCTCGAGAAGGTGATGCAGGCCGGCAAGCCAATCCTGATCATCGCCGAGGATGTCGAGGGTGAGGCACTCGCCACACTCGTCGTCAACAAGATCCGCGGTACGTTCAACTCGGTCGCCGTCAAGGCCCCGGGCTTCGGTGAGCGTCGCAAGGCGCAGCTCCAGGACATCGCAATCCTCACGGGTGCGACCGTCATCTCCGAAGAGGTCGGGCTCAAGCTCGACGGCACGACGATCGACATGCTGGGCACCGCCCGCAAGGTCGTCGTCACCAAGGACAACACGACGATCGTCGAGGGTGCTGGTTCGGCAGCCGATGTCGAGGCTCGCGTGAAGCAGATCCGCCAGGAGATCGAGAACTCGGACTCAGACTGGGACCGTGAGAAGCTCTCCGAGCGGCTCGCCAAGCTCAGCGGTGGTGTTGCCGTCATCCAGGTGGGTGCTGCGACCGAGGTCGAGCTCAAGGAGAAGAAGCACCGCATCGAGGACGCCATCCAGGCGACCCGTGCTGCCGTCGAAGAGGGCATCGTCCCCGGTGGTGGCGTTGCACTGCTCCGCTCCGCTGGTGCCATCGACAAGCTCCGTGGCAAGTCGGATGACTGGAAGGCTGGCCGTCAGCTCGTGCGCCGTGCGCTCGAAGCTCCGATTCGCCAGATCGCAGTCAACGCTGGCTACGAGGGTGGCGTCGTCGTCGACAAGGTGACGAACGAACTCGAGGGCAACTTCGGCTTCAACGCCGCTACCGGCGAGTACGAGGACCTGCTCAAGGCTGGCGTCATCGACCCAGCCAAGGTGACCCGGTCAACGCTCCAGAACGCTGCATCGATCGCAGCGCTGGTCGTGACGACCGAGGCTCTCGTCGCAGAGAAGAAGGAAGACGCTCCTGCCATGCCGGCAGGTGGCCACGACCACGGCGGGGGAATGGACTTCTAGTCCAACCACACCGATCGAAGAGGAAGGGCGCCCATGCGGGCGCCCTTCCTCGTTGGTGGGCGAAATCAAGCGTTCAGCGGTTGCGCCACTCCGAGGCGAGGAGTGACCAGGAGGAGTGGTCCACCCACTCGTCGCCGATCTTCACCTCGTCCCGCAGGATCCCTTCGTAGGTAAAGCCGGATCGTTTGGCGATCGCTTCGGATCCGATGTTCCCGACCGCGATCCGGAGCGTCAACTTGTGAAGCCCCATGTCCTCGAACCCGACGCCGAGGACGACACCGACCGCTTCCGAGCCGTACCCCTTCCCGGTCTCGTCGGAGCGAATCCAGTACCCCACCTCGCCGATTTCGTTCTGCACCGAGGTCGGCCACACCGACACGTTGCCGATGTGGCGGTCTTGCTCGTCAATCTTGCGGATGGTGAAGTCGTACGCACGTCGCTCCGCCCATGAACCGACGGACTCGCGGATGAACCGTTGGGCAAAGCCCTTGTCATAGCTGTCAGCCCAGGGCAACCACGGCTGGAGCTCGCCCATCGAGGCGACGACCGCTTCGTGCAGCGTCCCGACGTCACGTCGTCGGAACGGACGCAACATCAGGCGGTCGGTGTACCGCGGCTGACTGTGGACGAGATTCGCCATGCCGAGCAGGTTAGGCAATGGGGGGCCGTGAGCCGTGAGCCGCGGAGCTCCTCGCTCCTGGCTCCTTGCTCCTCGTTGTCCTCCGATGATCGGTGATCCCGGTCGATGATCCAGCTCCGTGATCCACGGACTCTGCTCTCGGTCCGCCTCCTATGCTCGGCGGATGGACAAATGGTCGATCTATCGCACGCTGCCGGACGTCGTCGACCCTCCCGGTGCCGAGGCAGCGGTCCTCGTCCCGCTGTACGAGGATGATGAGGGCGACATCCGTGTCGTGCTGACACGCCGTCCCGACCACATGTCTTCGCATCCGGGTGATGTCGTGTTTCCCGGTGGGCACCGCGAAGGGCTTGAGGTGCCGATCGAGGCTGCGCTTCGTGAAGCATGGGAGGAGATCCGTCTACCCGAGGACAACGTGGTCGAGATCCTCGGTGGTCTCGAACCGGTGACGACACGAAATCGCACGAAACCGATCGTCCCCGTAGTGGCGAGGATCGACCGGCCGGATGAGTTCGTGGCAGATCCCGCAGAGGTCGACGTGATCATCGAACCGCGGATGGCGGATCTGCTCGACGAGTCTCGTTGGGAGCGGCGGCCCTGGTTCGGGCACACTCTCTGGTTCTACGAGTTTCCTGAGGGCATCCTCTGGGGTGCGACCGCGTTCATGATGCGGGACCTGTTGCGGCATGTCCGATCAGGCGAGAAGGCGTAGCCCGTGTCAGGTGACCCGACGCACATGACTCCCGACGAGTTCCGACAGAACGGCTACCGGATGGTCGACTGGGTGGCCGACTACCTCGACCATGTGGGAGAGATGCCGGTGCTTTCCAGCGTCGAACCGGGGGCGATCGCTGCGAAGCTCCCGGCCAGTGCCCCCGAGGAGCCGGAACCGTTCGACGATCTCCTTCGCGATTTGGACGAGGTCGTCATGCCGGGGATCACCCACTGGCAGTCGCCGAACTGGTTCGCCTACTTCCCTGCCAACAGCAGTCCACCTTCGGTCCTCGCTGAACTCGCATCGGCGGGGCTCGGTGTCCAAGGAATGCTGTGGTCGACCTCGCCTGCCGCGACCGAGATCGAGACACGGGTGCTGGACTGGCTCGTAGATCTGATGGGGCTCCCGGAATCGTGGAAGTCCACCGGCCCCGGTGGGGGAGTGATCCAGATGAGCGCTTCCGATGCGACGCACACAGCGCTCGTCGTCGCACGTCATCAGAATCGACACAGGGGTCCCGCCGAGGACATGGTCGTGTACGTATCGAACCAAGCGCACTCCTCGATCGAGAAGGGGTGCACGGTCGCGGGGATCGGCCACTGTCGGAAGATCGACGTGGACAGCGAGTTCGCAATGGATGTCGATGCACTGCGCACTGCAGTCGAAGCAGATCGCGCCGCTGGGCTGATCCCGATCTCCGTCGTGTCAGCGATCGGCACCACGGGGACCACGGCATGTGACCCGATCGACGCCGTGGCTGATGTCGTCGAGGAGTACGGCATGTGGCATCACGTCGATGCCGCATATGCGGGAACGGCGATGATCTGCGAGGAGTTCCGGCCGCTGCAGGAGGGCGTCGCGAGGGCGGACAGCTACACGTTCAACCCGCACAAGTGGATGATGGTGAACTTCGATTGCAACGTCCTGTGGGTTGCGGACCGTGCACCGCTGATCGACACCCTGAGCATCCTCCCCCCGTACCTCAAGAACGAGGCGAGCGAGGCAGGTGCGGTGATCGACTACCGCGATTGGCACGTTCCCCTCGGGCGCCGATTCCGAGCGTTGAAACTGTGGTGGGTGATCCGGTCGTACGGTGCATCCGGGATCCGTTCGATGGTTCGGCGTCACGTCGAACTCGCCGATGACCTCGCCGCACGCATCGAGGACGATCGACGGTTCGAGCTCTTTGCCCCTCATCCGTTCGGGTTGGTGTGCTTCACCCGTGTCGACGGGCACGATGCGACCCGCAGTCTTGGCGACGCCATCAACCAGTCGGGGAGGGCCGCCGTCACTGTGTCCGAGATCGACGGAGTTGCATTCATCCGCGTCTCGATCGGACAGACGACGACTACGTCGGCCCACGTCGACGCTCTCTGGACCCTGATCGACGACCTCTCCTGAACGGCGCACGGTGCTCGTTCGATCCGTACCATCGGACGTGTGAACCGACTGCTCGCCCTCGCCGTTTGTGCCGCCATGCTCGGGGTCGGATGTACGTCGGCTGCGAGTCCGCCGACTACGATCGCTCCGCTTCCGGATCTGCTGGTGGTCGCCACCCCTGACGGCGCTGTCGTGGTCTATGACGGTTCGTTGGAGGAGGTCGTCACGTTCTCGCCACCGGACGGGTCGGTGTACCAGCAGCCGACGTGGCTTTCGTCGGGGCGGGTCGTGTTCTCGGAACGTTCGGACACCGGCGACCATGCGCTCGTCGCTGCCGACGTGGACACCGGAGCAGTGGTATGGCGGTCGTCGATGGATTCCTCCCCGTTCTATTTCGCTCCCGCTCCGGCCGGTGCGGAGTACGCCACCACATCCCTCCGCGTGAACCCGGGTGCGGATCTGATCAGTGAACTCGTCGACCGGGACGGAGTGGCCACGACGCTTGACACCGCGTCCCCTTTCTACACGTCGTGGTCGCCGGACGGTGCCTCGATTGCGATCAATCTCCCCGGTGATCGGCTCGACGTTCTCGCTGGTGAGGATCGAATGACGATCGTGGCCGAGTCAAACGGGTATCAGGCACCGGTGTGGCTCGAGGCCGGGCTGGTCCATCTCCGGGACACCGACGAGGGCAGGTACTTGGCGGTGTGGACGAACGGCCGGACGAGAGACATCGTGGCTGTGGATGGTGCCGCTATCTTCGTCGGATCCGGTTCGACCGTAGCGCTCAAGGTGGCGAACGGACCGGAGTCGGAGCCCGGTGTCCAGGCGTCGTTGCGGGCACAGACAGACGAGTCAGTGGAGGAGGGGCTCTTCGTCCTCATCGATCTTGCGACGGGCAGCATCACGGAAGTCACTTCGGATCCGACCGCGGTGTTCCAGTTCGATCCGGGGGGTGAGCGTTTGCTCTATGCCACCGCATCGCTCGAGGACGGACTCACCTGGTCGATCGCATCGGGCGACGAGACGGTCGAGCTCGGTTCGGTGCGTCCGAATGGGGAGTGGGTGGGGACCGTCGTCCCGTTCTTCGACCAGTACGCACAGTCGACTTCCTTCTGGTCGGCCAGCGGGGACCGGATCGCGGTGCCGGGGGTGGTCGATGGCCGTCCCGTCGTCGTGGTGTACGACCTGGACGGAGGTGAGCCGACGCTCATCGACGACGCCGTATGGGCATCCTGGTACACCAAGGGCTGAGACCGAGAACGTGATCTGCCCCGTGCTCTGTGATCTTTGATCCGCGTTCTCTCCCAGATACGCCGAAGCGCCCTCCCTGGGGAGGGCGCTTCAGTGGCGGTCTGAGCGGGGGCTAGACCATTGCTGGTTCGGCGTTGTCTGCCGAGGTCTCCACGACCTTGTGTGTATCGTCCTTGCCCCGTGCGACCCAGACCATCCCGAGTCCGACTGCGCCGAAGGTGAGTCCGAGCCCGAAGAGCAGGGCGGCGACGCCCAGACCGAGCTGGAGGGTGGAAGCCGTCACGGTTCCCACACCGAGTTCACCGAACAGGCCGTGTGCCGTGCCACTCCAGGCCATCCCGCGTGCCGGTCCCTCGAGCGGGTGCATCCGGTCGAAGTCGGTCCAGTAGCCACCGACGCCTGCGGCGACGCGCTCTGGGCTGCCAACCTCGTTGACGACGACCTCATACGTACCTGCGGGGAATGCCTCACCGTTGTATTCGGTGTCCTCGGTCAGGACGACCGTCTGCGTGCCGTGCAGGACGTGATAGCCGACTGTGGCCATCTGGTACATGTATTCGGTGCCTGTGTTGACGAGCGGATCGTTCGGATCGAGATCTGACTCGACGACCGGGTAGCCCCAGGTCTCCGTCAGTAGTTCCATGATGGCGTCGGCGCCCTCGGTCGTGCCACGATCGATGAGCTGGCCGTCCTCGTTGTAGCTCAACGTGACGTTCTGTGCCTCGCTGAACGCCTGGAGTGAGTCGTAGCCAGCCTGTACCTGCACGAAGGCATATCCGCCACCGAACAGGAAGGCCACTCCGATCACCGCTACCACGATCCCGAGGGTGCGCAGTCGGTTCGTCATGTTCCTTCCTCACTTTCAACGGTTTCCGTCGTGACCTACTCACGACTCCTTGTGAAACCTTTCACAATGTATCACCATCTCATGAGATGTCAAGTAGAAAAGTAAGAAATTAATGAACGGGTCGCTCGGATGTCTTCGAGGCGATCTGGCGTGACGGCATAAGGCGACGATCCGATCCCGACGGTCCGATCGTCCGAACGCAGATTGTCGGATTGTCGGAGATCGGAAAGCGAGCGCAGCGAGCGGTCAGCGGTACACGGGACGCTCAGCGTCCCGTGTACCGCTCGAGCCAGCTAATGAATTCGCCCCACCAGTGGATCGCGTTGTCGCGGGACTCGATCCAGTGACCCTCGTCGGGGTAGTAGACGAGTCGGGCGGGGACGCCTTTGTGCTTGAGCATCCCGTAGAGCTCGAGCCCCTGCGTTACCACGACGCGGTAGTCCTTCTCGCCGTGGATGACGAGCGTGGGCGTCACGATGTCGTGGGTGTGTGCCATCGGGGACCACCGTTGCACGGCATCCATGTCCTCCCACGGCACCCCACCGACGGCGACCTCGCGGCCCTCGGTGACGTCCGATGCCCATTGGCCGAGGAGGTCCGTGACGCCGGCGTGGCAGATCGACGCCGCGTAGCGGTCTGTCTGGGTCGTGATCCAGGTGACGAGGTATCCACCGTAGGAGCCTCCCGCTACGGCCATGCGGTCTTCGTCGATCGACCCACTGGCCAGGAGGTGATCGGTGACCGCCTCGATGTCACGGAACGGTTTGTCCCCCCACGCTCCTCGGATCGACCGGGTGAACGCATCGCCGAACGAGGACGAGCCGTGGAAGTTGACCGAGGCCACGACCCGGCCACTTGCCGCCATGACCTGTGGATTCCAGCGCCAGTGCCAACTGTCGGTCACCCCGTTGTGCGGTCCGCCGTGGACGTTCTGGAGGAGTGGCCACCGTTTGTCTCGGTCGTATCCGGGTGGCTCGACGATGAACGCCTGGATGGGCGCGCCATCGGAGCCTTCGACACGGATCTCTTCGGCAGGTCGCAACTCCAGCTCGGCGAGCAGTTCATCGTTGAACGACGAGATGGTTTCGGTGTGCCCTCCACAGGTCAGCCCGACCTCTGCGGGGCGGTGGATCGCCTCGGAGCGATGCCAGAAGCAGTCCAACCCGACCCGTACACCGTGATTGGAACCGGTACCGGTGATCGGTGCAGGTGCGCCACCGTCGAGATCGAGCGTGAACAGCCGCACATGTCCTTCGTCCTCGGCGTGGAACACGACGCTTCCGTCGTCGATGAACGTCGGTGCCCCGGCGGACCGGTCCCAGCGCTCCGTGAGGACCTCTTCGGTTCCGGTCGGGAGGTGATGGGAGACCAGGCGCACCAGGTCTGCGTAGTACGCACGTTCGAACTGCGCCCCGTAGATGAGTGTCGAGCCGTCGGGGGAGACGACTGGGCTACGGTGCTGGACGCCGTGCTTGGTGTCGAGGCGCTCGATGTCGCCACCGCTGGTCGCGACCTTGTGCAGTTGCATCTGTGGGTAGTCCCATGCCGGTTCCCCGACGTCGAGCGTGAAGATGATGTCCTGCCCGTCGGGCGTCACGGCGAAACTGGAACCGAGGTCGTCGAGCCCGATCAGCGTCGTGATCCCGGGGGTGAGATTGACAGTTTCGCCCGAATCGACGTCGATCCGGAACAGGTGAGGGATCGTCTCGCCCGCCAACCATCGTTTCCAGTACCGGTAGAAGCGGTCCTCCGTGGCGACGGGTGTCGTGGTGTCGCGGCGGCGGTCCTTCTCGGCGGCGGTCTCTTCGACTGTCAAGTGATCCCGGTACAACTGAACGGCAGCGATCACTGCGTCGGCACCAGGAATCCACTTCATCGCGGAGACACCTTTCGGCAGATCGGTCACCGTTCGGCTGCCGGTGCCGTCGGCATCCATCACCGCGAGTTGTGCGGGCTCGTCACGGTCCGGGGTCGTGAGGAAAGCGATGCGCGACCCGTCGGGGGATGGGACCGGTGATGAGGCGTTCTGGGGGCGTTCCGTGAGCGAAGTCGTCGTTCCATCCCGATCGACCCGATGGAGCACGGACGTCGCCTTGCCGTCGTCGTGGTAGTCGACCACCGGCACCACAACGGCCGTGGCGCCCGGAATGTGCTCCGGCTGTCCGACCCGATACAGATTCCACAAGTCCTCGGCCGTGATTGGACGCGCCATGCCATTCCTTCGCTCGCTCACCTCTGATTATGCACGAGGCAAAGATTCCAGATCCCAGATTCCAGATACACGCGAGCCGTGAGCCATGAGCCGTGAGCCTTGAGCAGCTTGCAGCGACAAATGAGGAACGACGATCGTGTCGATCTCCGGAGTTGAGTCTTTCGTCTTTGGTCGTTTGTCGTCCGTCGTGACGCTTGGCGTCAGGCCCGCTCTGCGTTCCGCACCAGGCCCATCACGAGACCCTCGGACACCGCGGTCCATGAGGCGTCGATGATGTCCTGGTGAACACCCACCGATCCCCACGAAGTCTCGGCATCGGCGTGCTCGGTGAGGACACGGACTCGAGCTGATGTGCCGTCGGACGAATCGAGGTCGCGTACGCGGTAGTCGGTGAGCTTGATGCCGTCCACCTGTGGATACCGGTCGCGTAGTGCGGCACGCAGCGCCCGGTCGAGTGCGGAGACAGGGCCGTCGCCTTCACGGGTCGATACGATCCGCTCGCTGTCGACGAGCACCTTGACGGTTGCTTCGGCGACGACATCGCCGTCGCGTCGTTCCACGAACACTCGATACGACTCGAGCGTGAAGAAGCTCTGCGTCCATCCGGACGCTTCTCTCGCCAACAGTTCGAATGACCCGTCTGCGGTCTCGTACTGGAATCCGAGGTGCTCCTTCTCCTTGATGGTGTCGACGACGTCCTGTGCCTGCTCGTCGGTCAACTCCAGCCCCGTTTCCTTGGCCTTCGCCAGGACGGTCGACCGGCCAGCCAGCTCGGACACCACGACACGCGTCCGGTTTCCAACAGCCGAGGGTGCCAGATGCTCATAGGCATCCGGACGTCGTGCCAGAGCGGACGTGTGGAGACCTGCCTTGTGGGTGAACGCCGAGGACCCGACGTACGGCAGATGTGGATCGAGCGTGAGGTTGATCACGTCGGCGACGTTGTGGGAGATGTGGGTCAGGCGGCCGAGGTTGTCTTCCGGGATCGTCTCGTACCCCATCTTCAATGACAGGTTCGGGATCACGGTGCACAGATCGGCGTTACCGGTGCGTTCGCCGTATCCGTTCACACAGCCCTGCACCTGATACACACCGTTGCGGACGGCAGTGAGGGAGTTTCCGACGGCCATGCCCGAGTCGTTGTGGAAGTGGCATCCGAACGTGCCGTCCGACACCCGTTCCGTCACCTCGCCGACAATCCGCTCGACCTCGTGGTCCAGGAACCCGCCGTTGGTGTCGCACATCACGAGTCGCGCTGCCCCCGCATCATGAGCGGCCTGGAGCACGGCGACAGCGAAGTCGGGGTTAGACCGGTAGCCGTCGAAGAAGTGCTCGGCGTCGAAGAAGACTTCCCTTCCCTCTGAGCGGAAGAACGCCACGGTGTCGGCGACCATCGCCACCGCCTCGTCCAACGAGGTTCGGAGTGCGTGCTCGACGTGATAGTCCCACGTCTTGCCCACGAGGCACACCGTATCGGTCTTTGCCTCCAGCAGGTTGTTCACCTGCTCGTCGTCCTCTGCCGTGATGCCCTTGTGCCGGGTCGACCCGAACGCCACGAGCTTTGCAGTCGACAGGTCGAGTTCATCCCGAGCCCGGGCGAAGAAGTCGTCCTCTTTCGGGTTCGCCCCGGGCCAGCCACCCTCGATGTAGGCGACGCCGAGGTTGTCGAGCAGGCGGCAGATCGCCAGCTTGTCCTTCGGTGTCAGCGAGATGCCCTCTTGTTGGGTCCCGTCCCTGAGGGTCGTGTCGTAGATCTCAACGGTCTTGGTCATGGTGCTGCGCTCCAACGAAAGAACCCCCCGGTGTCCGGAGGGCTCGAGAGCGCACACGCGGTGGGGCGTGTGCGCTACGGAATAATGAGGATGGTTGCGGTTGTCATTGAGCCAGCGAGTATGGCGGTACCGCCGCGATTGGTCAAATTCGCTGGTCGCGTTCGCTGCTTCGCAGCGAGTACGCAGAAGGGAGTACACAGTACACAGCCCACAGTGGGGGCACTGACGGGCGTACGCAAAGTTGGGAACGGGGTTCGCTAACCATTCCGGGATGAAGGCAGTGATCATCTCAGGGTCCACGCGCACCGGGTCGTTGAACAGTGCGCTCGCAATGCGTATCGCCGGAGTCATGCGTCACGATGGTCTCGATGCGGATGTCGTCGATCTACGCGACCACTCCTTGCCCATCTACAACGCCGACTTCCAAGCTGAGCAGGGAGTTCCGGTCGAGGCGGTGACGCTGCACGGCCTGCTGATGGACGCCGACCTCGTCGTGCTCGTGTCGCCCGAATACAACGGTGGGATGCCGCCGATCCTCAAGAACGCCATCGATTGGGTCTCTCGGGTCACGAAACGACCATTCGAGAACAAGCCCTTCGGTTTGGCGAGCGCAAGCCCGGGACGGCGCGGCGGGGCAGGGGCCGTGCGTGCTCTTCAACTCGTGTTGACGAACATGCGGGCGCATCACGCCGAGGCGACCTTCTCGCTCGGCAACGCCCGCGAACGCCTCGCCGACGACCCCACCCTCGACGACGAGATTGGCACCTTCGTTGACGCCCTCGTCACCCACGTCGACGCAACGCCCTCGATGATCGACGATCGATGATCCAGCCTCGGTACCCTGTGCCCTCGCACAAACCCGAGGATGACTTGCTACTTGCTACTTGCTACTTGCTACTCGGTCTCAAGCAAGGCTTGAGACCGTGAACCGCATCTTCTCCGGCGTCCAGCCGACCGGTAATCCTCACATCGGGAACTACCTCGGTGCGTTCCGAAACTGGGTGGCGCTCCAGGATTCCTACGACGCGATCTACTGCATCGTCGACCTGCACGCCATGACGATCGACTACGACCCAGCCGATCTCGAGAAGACACGCATCGACGCGGCCAAGATCCTGTTGGCGGCGGGTGTCGATCCGGATCGCTCGCTGCTCTACACCCAATCGCAGGTCCCTGCGCATGCCGAGTTGGCGTGGATCCTCGGCACGATGACGCCGATGGGTGTCCTCAACCGGATGACCCAGTACAAGGACAAGACCGAGGCCGGTCATGCATCCAATCTCGGTCTCTATGCGTATCCGGTGCTGATGGCCGCCGACATTCTTCTCTATCGGGCGAATCTGGTCCCGGTCGGGGACGACCAGCGGCAACACCTCGAGATGACCCGCGATCTCGCCGAGCGTTTCAACAACCGCTTCGGCGACATCTTCCCGATCCCGGACGCCTACATCCCTGAGACGTCGGCGAGGGTGATGTCGCTTCAGGATCCGACGGCGAAGATGTCCAAGTCGGACGTGAACGTAAAGGCAAGCATCTCGATCCTCGACGACCCGGATGTGGTCCGGAAGCGGATCAAGTCAGCGGTGACCGATTCCGACCCGATCGTCCGCTATGACACGGATGACAAGCCCGGCATCTCGAATCTGCTCGAGATCATGGGTGCTTGCACGGGCCGCTCGGTCGAGGACCTCGCCGATGAGTACGCAGACTCGGGCTACGGCGTGTTCAAGGAGGCCGTGGCAGAGGCCCTGGTCGAGGAACTGACCCCGATCCGTGAGGCCTACAAGTCGCTTTCGAACGGCGACGTCCGCCAGGTACTCCACACCTCCGGGGAGAAGGGTCGCGACCTCGCCGCCCCCCTCATGCGCGAAGTCCGCAAAGCCGTCGGTTTGAAGGGGTATTGAGCTGAGAAGCAAGAGTCAAGAAGCAAGAAGCAAGATCGGTCCTCTGTCCTCGGGCCTCTGTCCTCTGACAGCGCGATCTCTCCGCCCGGCGAGCAACTAACCTCGGCGTAGCTGGCACCAACGCGGAGGAATCGTCGTGGAGATCGAGATCGGTATCGCCAAATCTGGCCGACGAGCGTGGGGGTTCGACGACATTGCGATCGTCCCTTCCCGCCGGACCCGTGACCCCGAGGACGTCGATCTGAGCTGGGAACTCGATGCGTTCACGTTCGACCTGCCGATGATGGCTTCGGGGATGGATTCCGCCGTGACCCCGGCGACCGCGATCGAGATCGGTCGCCTCGGTGGACTCGCTTGTCTCAACCTCGAGGGTCTTTGGACTCGTTACGAGGATCCGATTCCTGTCTACGAGGAGATCGCCGAGCTCTCCGCCGAGAAGGCGACCCGTCGGATGCAGGAGATGTACGCCGCTCCCGTGAACCCGGATCTCATCACCCAGCGCGTTGCGGAGATGAAAGAAGCGGGGATCGTCACGTGTGGATCCCTGACCCCACCAAATGTCGGCAAGTACATCGACTACGCCAAGGCAGGCGGCCTAGATGTGTTGGTGATCCAGGGCACGGTCGTGTCCGCAGAGCATGTGAGCTCCCGCGAGGAACCGCTCGACCTCTTCAAGTTCATCCGCGAGGTCGAGATGCCCGTCATCGTCGGTGGGTGCGCCTCGTACTCGGGTGCCCTCCACCTCATGCGGACCGGGGCCGTCGGCGTGTTGGTCGGTGTTGGTCCCGGTGCGGCGTGTACGACGCGTGGGGTGCTCGGCATCGGGGTTCCGCAGGCGACAGCGATCGCCGATGCGGCCGGCGCACGAACCGCCTACCTCGAAGAGACGGGACGCTATGTCCACGTCATCGCCGATGGTGGCATGCGCACCGGCGGAGACGTTTCCAAGGCGATCGCCTGTGGTGCAGACGCGGTGATGATCGGCTCACCGATGGCCGCAGCCCAAGAGTCGCCATCCGGCGGGTTCCACTGGGGGATGGCAACGTTCCATCCGACCCTGCCACGCGGATCCCGCGTGCAGACGGGCATCCTCGGTTCGATCGAGGAGATCCTCGTCGGTCCGGCACACGAAAACGACGGTCGCCGCAACCTGTTCGGTGGTCTCCGCGGCTCGATGGCCACCACCGGCTACGCAACCGTCAAAGAATTCCAGAAGGCAGAAGTGATGGTCGCCCCCGCTCTCCAGACCGAAGGCAAACAACTCCAACGGTCCCAGGGCGTCGGGATGGGCTGATGGAGCTCAGAGCGCACTGTCGGCCAGCCGATGGCGTCCGCCTGTCAATTGCGTCCCCCCTTCAATTGCGTCCCCCCTTTAGGGGGGACGGGCGAGTCCGTCGTTTCTTCAGAAACGACGGACTCGAGCCAGGGGGGACTGCGAGCTTGCGAGCCCGGAGGGGCTGGACTGCAATGGTGCAATCGTTCTGCGGATCAACTGTCGTGGTCGCGGGTCGGTCGAATCCCGCGGATTCTGGCCAACCGCCTTGCGGCTCCCCAGCCCCCCTGCATCGTCGCTCGTCAGAATCGCACGCGATTCGACGGACTCCTCTGCCGTCCCCCGGGTCGTTTGCGAGCAAACGACCGGAGGGCGGACGCAATAGGGTGGGGATGCGATGACTGGTGGTCCCATCAGCGTTGGCCAGGCATCCGATGATGTCGATCCCGTGCTCGTCGTCGACTTTGGTGCACAGTACGCACAGCTGATCGCTCGGCGGGTGCGCGAGGCGAACGTGTTCTCCCAGATCGTCCCGCGGACGATCACTGCTTCCGAAGTCGAAGCGCTCGCACCGATCGGGATCATTCTGTCGGGCGGTCCTGCATCGGTCTATGCCGAGGATGCCTACGACATCGATCCGGACATCCTCGAACTCGGGGTTCCCGTCCTCGGCATCTGTTACGGGCATCAGGTCCTCGCTCAGGCGCTCGGTGGCACCGTTGAGGCAACCGGCACCTCCGAGTACGGACCGGCAACGCTGACGGTGTCGGACCACGGCTCTCTGTTCGGTGGCCTGCCCGGCACCCAGAAGGTGTGGATGAGCCACTCCGATGCGGTGTCGAAGGCACCCGAGGGCTTCACCGTCACTGCATCGACACCCGATGCAGCCGTCGCAGCGATGGAGGACGCCGACCGTGGCATGTTTGGCGTCCAGTTTCATCCGGAGGTCAAACACACCGACCACGGTCAGGACATCCTCGAGACCTTCTTGCGGGACGCTTGCAAGGCACCGGGAACCTGGACGAACGCGTCGATCATCGAACAATCCGTCGCCTCGATCCGCGAAGCTGTCGGCGACAGCAAAGCGATCTGTGGTCTGTCCGGTGGGGTCGACTCATCGGTCGCTGCTGCGCTCGTCCACAAGGCGATCGGCGACCAGCTGGTGTGTGTGTTCGTGGACCACGGATTGATGCGCAAGGACGAAGGCGCCCAGGTCGATGCGACGTTCCGGGATCACTTCCAGATGAACCTCGTCCACGTCAAGGCGCAGGATCGGTTCCTCGATGCGTTGGCCGGTGTGACCGATCCGGAGGAGAAGCGCAAGATCATCGGGGAGACCTTCATCCGGGTGTTCGAGGAGGAGGCAGCCAAGATCGATGGCGCCGATTTCCTCGTCCAGGGAACGCTCTATCCGGATGTGATCGAGTCCGGCACGAAGGATGCGGCGAAGATCAAGTCGCACCACAACGTCGGTGGATTGCCCGATGACATAGAGTTCGACCTGATCGAACCGCTGCGTGACCTGTTCAAGGACGAGGTCCGGTCCGTGGGGGAGGAGCTCG
>JAUIIM010000154.1 GCA_030431785.1 Acidimicrobiia bacterium
AAGATCGCCTCAGCCCGGTTCTTCGTGAGGGATGCCCTTCCGAAGGTGGCGGTCCGCACCGCTGCCGCCCAGGACGAAGACGGCTGGCTCATGGACCTCCCGGACGAGGCGTTCTAGCGGCGAGCGCCCACATCGAGATCTCAGATTCCAGATCTCAGATCCCAGTTCTCGAGGATCCAGGATCGAGGATCGCCAGGAGCTAGGGGGGACTGGCCAGAATCCTTCGGATTTCGACCGACTTGCGACAGCGGTATTAGCTGATTCGCCCTGACGGAATTCGTTGGCCTTGAGATCGCCCTTCGTCCGGATCCATGATCCAGGATCGATGATCGGGCGGCGAGCTCCGCTCGCCGAGATCTCAGATCTCAGATACCCGATGATCGATGGTGGCTCGTCAGGAGCCATCCGCCAGGAGCTCGTGAAGCCTCCGGAACACTGCTCCCACATCGGGGACATCGGGGACCCGAAACATCGCACTGGTGTCGCCATCGCCCACCTTGATCGAGATGTCCGGCGGCGTCAACACGCCAAACGCAGCCTCGTCCGTGACGTCGTCACCGATGAACAAGACGGCCGCCGCGTGCGTCTCGTCGCGGAGTGCCCGGAGCGCTGTGCCCTTGTCGCCGGACCCCAGGACGCCTTCGACCACCATCTTTCCCTCGATCATCGAAGCTCCTACCGCACGCACCACCGAACGTGCAGCTGCAGAGGCTGCGTCGGGATCGGTCGAGTGGCGATAGTGGAATGCGGCACCCGTCGCTTTCGGTTCTACCGCTGCGCCGGGATGTGTGCCGAGGAGCTCGGTCAACTGGCGAGCAAGTTCACGAACACGGTCAGCGTCATGCCCAGAGTCCATGGTCGCACCATGATTCCCGACAAGATGCACGTTCTCATTCGTACCCACGAACTCGGCGAGGTGTTCCGGGGTGCGTCCCGAGACGATCGCCGTCGCCACACCGACGACGTGCGATAGTGCGAGGAAGGCCTCGAGTGTGACCGTGTGGGGTGTCGCAGCGGCAGGATCGGCGACGATGGGGGACAGCGTGCCGTCGTAGTCCGATGCCACCAGAACCTGTTGTTGCACGGCGAAGCGGCTCAACGCAGCGTCGAGGGCAGGGTCGATCAGGCGTCCTCCAGCATCGCAAGGCATGTCTTCGCCCAGTCAAACACGTCAGCACGGTCGACCGTGCGCCGCAAACGCCGCATGCGCTTCCTCTGTTCGTCGGGCTCCATGTGGGCTGCCTGATGGATGCTCGCGGCCACGGCCTCCACGTCGTAAGGATTGACGATGATCGCAGAGGTCAACTGTTCGGCTGCTCCGGCGAATTCGGAGAGGATGAGCACGCCGTCTTCATCGACGCGTGACGCTGCGTACTCCTTGGCAACGAGGTTCATGCCGTCGCGCAGCGGTGTCACGAGCATGATGTCAGCGGCGACGTAGTACGCAACCATCTCCTCGAACGGGACGGACCGATACAGATACGACACCGGGACCTGCCCCGGTTGCCCGTACTCGCCGTTGATGCGACTGACCATCTGTTCGATGTCGAGTCGCAGTTGCTGGTATGCCGGTACCTGCTCTCTGCTCGGTACGGCGATCTGGACGAGCGAGTACCGATGAGCTCGAGAAGGAGAGCGATCGAGCAACGTCGAGAACGCCTTGAGCCGTGCGTCGATGCCCTTCGTGTAGTCGAGACGGTCGATCCCAAGGATGAGGTGTTTTGGGTCCCCCATCTCCGATCGGATCTCGCGAGCGCGCAGCTGAACGGCTGGCGAGCGAGCCATCGTGTCGAACTCGTTGTTGTCGATGGCGATAGGCGCCGGCTGGATATGGATGTTGCGACCCTGCCACCGGAGATCACGTCGGCCGACATACTCGGCCCCCGCCAGTTTGCGGGCGGCTCGGTGGAAGTTGTCGGCGCTCTGTTTCGTCTGGAACGCCAGGACATCGGATCCGAGCAGTCCTTCGAGGACCTGCTTCCGCCAGGGGAGACGGGAGAAGATCTCGAGCGGAGGGAACGGAATGTGCAGATAGAAGCCGATCGTGAGCGTCGGCCGCATCTCACGGAGCATCTCGGGGACGAGTTGCAGCTGGTAGTCCTGCACCCAAGCGATGTCACCGTCGTTGAGGACGTCGTTGGTGGCCTCTGCATACTTGCGGTTGACCTCGCGATACGGGCCCCACCAGTGACGGTGGAACTCGGCTGGCACGATGCCATCGTGATAGAGGGGCCACAGCGTCCCGTTGCAGAATCCGAAGTAGAACTCGTCGACGTCACGTTCGGTGAGCAGCACCGGTCGCTGGGTGATCCCGTCGTGGTCGAATGGTTCGATGTCGAAGTCGGGGATTCCGGTCCAGCCGACCCAAGCCCCCGAGGCGTTCTGGAGGACGGGCACCAGCGCGCGCACGAGGCCACCCGGGCTCATGACCCATTCGTCATCGACCCGTGCAACGGGGAGTCGGTTTGCGACGACGATGATGCGCTGGACGGTTGGCCTTTCTGTGCTAGGCATGACCATACCCGTGCCAGGGACGACGCATCCGCCGCCCGAGAATGGCGCAAACGACGCCACGGCGTCCGGCGGTCCGTCCTAATCTTCCTCCCATGAATCCCTTCTACGACGCGCTCACATCCCTCAAGGCAATTCGACAGTTTGAGGATCGATCACTCACGGACGACGACCTGACAGCACTGCTGGA
>JAUIIM010000048.1 GCA_030431785.1 Acidimicrobiia bacterium
TGGTCACGGCACCACCGAGGTTGATGGGTTTGCCTCCGATGATTCCTTGGAGCTTGGCGAATGCGATGAAGGATCCGGTCAGGGTCACCGCACCGATTACGAGCGAGAGTGCGGTCGTCACGGCAGTCTCCGTCGCCAGGAGTCCGTTTGCAGCGACTACAGCCGAGGCAGCGACGAGCGCAGATGCGCCACCACCGAACCCGTTGAACGCTGCGACTAGCTCGGGCATCGACGTCATCTGTACGCGGACGGCGAGGATCGCTCCCACGATCCCTCCGGCGACGATCCCACCGATCACGATGCCCCAAGCCATTGCAGCATCATCCGAGAGAAGATCGACCACGATCACGATGGTGGCGACGAGCATCCCAAGGGCGGCGAGGCGGTTTCCGCGACGGGCGGTCCGTGGTGACGTGAGGCCTTTGAGTCCCACGATGAACAGGACGCCGGCGGCGAGGTAGGAAAGTTCAGTCATCGGTTTCTATCCGGAAGCTTCTTGAACATCTCGAGCATGCGGTCCGTGACGAGGAACCCACCGACAACGTTGATCGTCGCAAACATCACGGCCAGGAACCCGAGAACACCGAGCGCCCATCCTGTTCCGGTCGCCGCAGCGATGATCGCTCCCACGATCGTGATTCCGGAGATCGCGTTCGCTCCCGACATCAGTGGCGTGTGGAGCGTCGGAGGCACGCGGCTGATGATCTCGAATCCGACGAACGAGGCCAGGACGAAGACGACGATCGACTGGATGAACACGTCACTCATCGGAATCACCTTCATCATCTGGCCGGGGAGCCACGAGGGCCGGTCCGATCACGGGGTCATCGGGGTCGACGGACAACTCGCCGTCGACGATCACACGTTTCAGGACTTCGAGGAGGTTCCGGGCGTACATCCGAGATGCGTCGGCAGCGACCTTCGATGCGAGGTTGGTCGGTCCGAGGATCCTCACCCCGTTCACGTCGACCTCGGTGTCGGCGACCGATCCTTCGACGTTGCCGCCGGATCCGGCTGCCATGTCCACGATCACCGAGCCGGGTCGCATGCGCGCAACGGTCGCGGCTTCGACGAGACGCGGTGCTGCTCGGCCGGGCACCTGTGCCGTCGTGACCAGCAGATCGCTGTCGGCGACCGCATCTGCGAGGATTTCTCGTTGACGTTCGGCGGTGTCTTCGTCGACGGCTCTGGCGTATCCACCCTCGTCCATCTCTTGGGTAGGGGCGTCGACGAACTTGGCGCCAAGGCTCTCTACCTGTTCACGGGTCTCCGGTCGGATGTCATACGCGGAGACGACTGCACCGAGGCGTCGCGCGGTTGCGATGGCCTGGAGTCCGGCGACGCCCACGCCGAGCACGAGCACCTTTGCCGGCGGCATCGTGCCTGCAGCCGTGACGAGCATCGGCATGAACTTGTGGAGCGAGGTGGTCCCGAGGAGAACCGCTGCGTATCCGGCTGCCGTCGCCTGCGACGAGAGTGCATCCATCGACTGGGCGAGTGTCGAGCGGGGGATCGCCTCCATCGCGACCACGCTCGTGCCCTCGGCGGTGAGGCGGGTGAGAAGAGCGTCGTTCGCGCTCGGATCCACCAAACCGATCGCGATACCGCCGGGCTTGACCGGGGGTTCCTGTGGCAACGCACCGACCGAGAGAAGGACATCCATGCGATCGAGGTGAGTCACGAGGGTCGCCCCTGCATCCTCGTAGGCGGAGTCAGGGAACCCGGCACCCTCACCGGCTCCATGTTCCACGACGACCCCGCAACCGAGGTCGATCACGGAAGCAACGGTCGCAGGTGTGAGTGCCACGCGTGCTTCGCGTTCGTCGTGCTCCGAGCGGATTCCTACCTGCATCGATCTGACCGTAGACGTGTGCTTGTCGTTGTGTGCAACTGGGCTGCGCTACGAGACCGTGGCCGCGAGGACGTCCCGGATTCGGGCAGTAGCGTCGGGTTCCAGAGCATTGAGGGGAGCTCTTGGGGAACCGACACGTCGTCCTGCGAGGCTGGCAGCTGCTTTCGTCCCCGGAACTCCGTTCGGCTCCACCACCGAGGTGACATCCCGCACGATTGTCTGTGCCGCTTCGTCGCCTCCGACGGCAGCGTCGACCTGTGCGTACACATAGTTGGCGCTCGCAGTGATCGCACCATCGGCACCGGTTTCGACCGCCTTCTTCACGATGGCGGAGGCGCCGCAATACACCAACAGGTCGTCGATCGGCGCCAGGGATTCGATTCGCTCAAGGATCCCGGACGAATCCTTGATCCCTGCGATGTTCCCGTGGGGGGCCAGATGTTCAGCGACTTCGATGGGGAGTCCGTAGCCGGTGACCTTCGGGACCGAGTACAGCCAAACCGGTACCGGACTCGCATCGGCAAGCGTCGTGTAGAAGTCGGCGACGAGTGCGTCTTTCGAACGGACCAACGTCGTCGGAGTGATCACGAGCACCGCATCGGCACCACCGTCCGCTGCTTCGTCTACCTGGCGTTGCGCCTGTCGGATCGATTCCGCGTTGACACCGCAGAGTATGTAGCTGTCGGGAGACCGTTCCCGCGTGGCGGCGACGAGTGCTCGGCGTTCGCCCGGTTCGAGGTACGGGCCTTCACCGGTCGATCCGGCGACCACGAAGCCGTTGCAACCTTCTGCTGCGATGTCGGAGACGACCGAACGGTAGGCATCGAGATCGAGGCCACCGGCCTCGTCGAATGGGGTGACGATCGCCACCATGGTGCGCGGTGGGTTGCTCATGCGTCGTAGCTCCCCGACGTCGTTGCCCCGCCATGACCGGTCCAATCGGTGTGGAACCACTCGCCGCGCTCGCGGTCGACCCGCTCGTAGGTGTGGGCACCGAAGTAGTCACGCTGGGCCTGGATGAGGTTGGCCGGGCCGCGCGAGGATCGGTAGCCGTCGAAGAACGAGAGCGCAGATGCGTACGCCGGGACCGGGATGCCGGCCCGTGTCGCACGGACGACGGTGCGACGCCAGCCCGGGACCGCTGCCGCCACTTCCGAGGCGAAGAACTCGTCGAAGAGGAGGTTCGGGAGATCGGGGTGTTTGCGATAGGCCGAGGTGATGTCGTCGAGGAACTGGGATCGGATGATGCACCCGGCCCGCCATAACCCCGCGATGAGTCCGGGATCGAGATCCCATCCGAACTCCTCGCTCGCGGCCCGAAGCAGCATGAATCCTTGTGCGTAGGAGACGATCTTGGATGCGTACAAGGCGTCGTGAAGGTCGGCGAGCACCTCGACCGGATCGTCCCCGATCGCTTCCACCTGGTCGCCAAGGACTCCTGCCGCGGCGGCACGTTCAGAAACGAGCGCTGAAACCATGCGGGCGTAGACGGATTCACCGACGAGCGAGACCGGCATGCCTTGCTCCATGGATGCGATGACCGTCCACTTGCCCGTGCCCTTCTGGCCGGCGGCATCGAGGATGAGGTCAACGGTCGGGGTTCCGTCGGTGGAGTGGTCCAGGATCTCGGCGGTGATCTCGATGAGATAGGAGTCGAGCTTGTCTTTGTCCCATGTACGGAACTGCTCGGACATCGCAGCAGGGGTCATGTCGAGCCCGCGCCGCATCAGGTCGTAGGCCTCGGCGATGACTTGCATGTCGCCGTACTCGATGCCGTTGTGCACCATCTTGACGTAGTGGCCGCTTCCGCCGGGTCCAATCCAGTCCGCACATGGCTCTCCGTTGAAGTCGGCAGCCACGCTCTGGATGATCGGAGCAACGAACGACCACGCAGCCGGGTCTCCGCCCGGCATGATCGATGGGCCGTGACGAGCGCCCTCCTCACCCCCCGAGATGCCGGCTCCGACGAACAGAATGCCGTGGGAGGCAAGCATCTCCGTCCGTCGTTGGGAATCCGTGAAGAGGGAGTTGCCTCCGTCGATGATGATGTCGCCCGCATCGAGATGAGGGAGGAGGGCATCGATCTGCTGGTCGACCGGAGCGCCGGCCTTGATCATGAGCAGGATCTTGCGAGGGCGCTCGATGCTCGAGACGAACTCTCCGAGGTCGTGGGAGCCGGCGATGTCCTTCCCTGCGGCTTCGCCCGACAGGAAGGCATCGGTCGTGGCAGTGGTCCTGTTGTGAACGGCCACCGAGAAGCCGTGATCGGCAAGGTTCAGGACGAGGTTCTGGCCCATCACGGCGAGGCCGATGACACCAATATCTGCGTGGATCAAGCTGTTCCTTCCTCTCGCGCCACAGCGTACCGTCGTGCCACGATGTGGATCCGATGGATCAGCCGGGATGGATCTCCGTTGTGACGGCAGCCGTGATGGTGGCCGTGTCGACGTACGGGGCCCCTCTCGCAAGGTCCGCAGTGCGCATACCCGAGTCGAGAACGCGCTCAACAGCAGTTTCGACTGCGTGTGCCTCGTCCGGCATCGACAGCGAGTGCCGGAGCGCCATCGCCGTGGCGAGGATGGTCGCGAGGGGATTCGCGATGCCCTGGCCCGCGATGTCGGGAGCGGAGCCGTGGATGGGCTCGTACAGACCGGGTCCGCCGTCGCCGAGCGACGCTGACGGGAGGAGACCGAGAGATCCGGGGAGCATGGACGCCTCGTCGGTGAGGATGTCCCCGAAGAGGTTGCCGGTGACGACGACGTCGAAGTCCTTCGGGCGTGACAGGAGATGCATCGCCATGGCATCGACGAGCACGGTCTCGTACTCAAGGTCGGGGAATTCCTCGCGCATGACGCGGTCGGTCGTCGAGCGCCACAACCGGGAGACGGCTAGAACATTCGCCTTGTCGACGGAAGTCAGCTTCCCGCGACGTTGGCGAGCAGCGAGGGCGGCCATCCGTACGATCCGCTCGATCTCGTGGACCGAGTACGTCATCGCATTCGACACGGTCGTACGGTCGTCGCTCTCGGTCGCTTCACCGAAATAGATGCCTCCGGTCAGTTCCCGATAGAACAAGATGTCGACGCCGTCGACGATGTCGCGACGCAGAGGGGAGGCATCGACCAGGGCGCTCCATGTCGTGACCGGGCGCAGGTTGGCGAACAGGCCGAGCTCACGCCGAATGTGGAGCAAGCCGGCTTCGGGTCGGGTCTTTGCGGAAGGGTCGCTCCACTTCGGGCCGCCGACCGCCCCGAGGAGTACGGCATCAGCGTCTTCAGCAGCCGCGACCGTCGACGAGGGACACGGGTCTCCCGTCTCGTCGATGGCGATGCCGCCGATGAGGTGTGACTCCGTGCGGAAGGAATGCCCGAACTCGCTACCGACCGCTTCGAGCACCTGCGACGCAGCGTCGATCACCTCCGGACCGATCCCGTCGCCGGGGAGTAGAACGATTCTTGCGTCAGCCATCGTTGTCACCGTTGGCGATGCCGTGTGCGAACGAGGCCTTGTTGAGAGCAGCGATCATCGCACGGGCTGATCCCTCGACGACGTCGGTTGACACACCGCGGCCGCTGTAGGTGGCAGATGCGACCTGAACGATGACATCGACCTTCGCCATGGCGTCCGCTCCGGACGACAGGGGAGACACCCGGTAGTCCAACAACGTCGCAGCGATGCCGTAGGCGTCCTGGAGCGCCACGAACGCAGCGTTCACCATGCCGTCACCACTGGCAGTCGAGACCACTTCGGTGCCTTCCCGATCCAATGTCACCGTCGCGACCGGTTCGTCGTGTGAGCCACCGGTGAAGTGCAGGGCGACGAGCCGCATCTCCTCGCTGTTGAACCCGGTTTCCTCGCTGACGATGGCGAGAAGACCCTGCTCGGTGATCTCGCCCTTCCGATCCGCCAGTTCCTTGAAGCGCTCGAACGCCCGTTGGAAGTCTTCGTCCTCGAGCGGAATCCCGAGCCGTTCGAGTGCATCGGCGAAGGCTGCCCGACCGGAGTGCTTCCCGAGAACCAACACGGACTGGTGACCTACCGACGCCGGGTCCATGATCTCGTACGTCTCCCGGTTCTGGAGCACACCGTGTTGATGGATCCCTGACTCGTGGGCAAAGGCGTTCTTGCCCACCACGGCCTTGTTGTACTGGATCGGGTAGCCGGTCAGGCTCGACACGAGTCGCGATGTCTCGAGGATCTGGGTCGTGTCTGCGCCGATCTCCACATCGAAGAGGTCGCTTCTCGTCGAAAGCGCCATGATGATCTCTTCCGTCGACGTATTGCCGGCTCGTTCACCGATGCCGTTGATGGCGCCCTCGATCTGGCGTGCTCCGGCATGGATCGCGGACAGCGAATTGGCTACGGCCATGCCGAGGTCGTTGTGACAGTGGGTGGAGACGATCACGTCCTCGTTGCCGCCGCGCACATCGTCATAGACCCGACGCATCAGCTCGACGAACTCGTCCGGCATCGCATAGCCGACGGTGTCAGGGATGTTGATCGTGGTCGCCCCCGCTGCCACCGCAGCCCGGCAGACCTCGATGATGAAGTCCGGATCGGAGCGCGTGGCGTCCTGTGGCGAGAACTCGACGTCGTCCACGTACGTGCGGGCACGGGCGACACCTTCCTTGACCGCGACGAGCACCTCGTCGGGCGTCATCTTGATCATCTGCTCCATGTGGATCGGCGACGTCGATATGAACACATGGATCCTCGCCTTGTCCGCTGCCTTCAATGCGTCCGCAGCGCGGTCGATGTCGTCGGGATGCGTCCGAGCGAGCGTTGCAATCGTCGGGCCCGCGACTTCGCCTGCGATCCGTGACACGGATTCGAAGTCCCCGGGGCTCGAGGCGGCAAAGCCTGCCTCGATGACATCGACGCGCAGTCGTGCGAGCTGCTTGGCGATCGCCACCTTGTCATCGGGGGAGAGAGCGATGCCTGGTGCCTGCTCCCCATCTCGCAATGTCGTGTCGAAGATGATCAATTGGTCCTGCATGGTGTTCCTCTTGTGGTCGCGGTGGTGTTCGAGCTCAATTGGCCGGTCGTGGGACCGGCTCGATAAGTCGCCGCCGCTCGAGAGGTGTCGGTACGCAGGGATCAGCCATCAAATGTCGTCTTCCGGTGTCTTCGGGGTCATGAACGTCATCATGTCCCGAAGCTCTCGCCCTGTCGTCTCGACCGGGTGCGTTGCAATCTCTTGGCGTGCAGCGGCGAGGTTCGGTGCACCAGCGCTGTATTCGGCCATCCATTCCCGTGCGAACGCACCGGATTGGATCTCGCTGAGTATCTCGCGCATCGCCTCTTTCGTATCCGCGTTGACGATGCGTGGGCCACGCGTGATGTCGCCGTACTCCGCGGTGTCGGACACGGAGTGGCGCATCCACTCGATGCCGCCTTCCCACAGGAGGTCGACGATCAGCTTGAGCTCGTGCAGTACCTCGAAGTACGCCATCTCCGGCTCGTACCCGGCTTCGGTCAGCGTCTCGAAGGCGGCCTGGATCATGGCGTCTATCCCGCCACACAGGATCACCTGCTCCCCGAACAGATCAGTCTCTGTTTCTTCTTGGAAGGTGGTGCGGATGACCCCGCCGCGGGTGCCACCGATCCCATGGGCGTACGAGAGGGCGAGGTCGAGTGTCTGGCCACTTGCGTCCTGATGGATCGCCACCAATGTCGGAACACCGGAGCCCTCGACGAACTGGCGCCGAACGAGGTGGCCCGGACCCTTCGGAGCGACCATCGCGACGTCGACATCCGGTGGTGGCTCGATGAATCCGAAGTGGATCGAGAACCCGTGGGCGAACAGCAGCGTATCCCCGGGATCGAGGCGCGGACGGATGACATCGTTGTAGACACCCTGCTGGACCTGGTCCGGCACCAGCATCATGATCACATCTGCCCATTCAGCCGCCGTTGCAGGGTCGACGACCTTCAATCCGGCGTCGGAAGCGGCCTTGGCTCGAGGTGACCCATCACGGAGTCCGACGACGACGTCGACTCCGGACTCTTTGAGGTTCAGTGCATGGGCATGCCCCTGGCTGCCGAAGCCGATCACGGCGACCTTTCGTCTGGTGATCAGCCCCGGATCAGCATCCTTCTCGTAGTACATCGTGGCCATTGTCTTGGTTGCTCCTATGCGGATCGTTGTTGTTTCTGGTTCTTGGCGTCTCGTGCCATCGCGATACGCCCGGACTTGACGAGGCTCACGATTCCGTACGTCTTCATGAGTTCGTGGAAGTTGGCGAGCTGTTCGGGTTCCCCGACGACCTGGAACGTCACCGTCGACGGACCGACGTCAACGGCTTCGGCACCGAACAGGGTGGCGGCTTCGACGATCTCAGAACGTCGTTGAGGGTCGGCGTTCACGCGGATGAGCATGATCTCGCGCTCGATCGCCTCGCCGGGAGCGTGTTCACTCACCTTGATCGTGTTCACGAGCTTGTAGAGCTGCTTGACGACCTGCTCCATCACTGGGCCGTCGACGACAACGGTCATCCGGGACCGGGTCGGGTCCTCCGTCGGACCGACCGTCAACGAGTGGATGTTGAAATCGCGTCGGGCGAACATCGAGGACACTCGGGCCAGGACCCCTGGCTTGTTCTCCACCGTGACGGAGATGAGATGCTGCGGCATCAGAGGTCCTCCGGCCCGAGGACGATGTTGTCATTGCTGCCACCGGCCGGGATCATGGGGAAGACCATGGCATCGGGATCGCAACGAAACTCCATGACGACTGGGCGATCCTCGACGGCGAGGCCCTTTTCCAGAGTGGCGGTGACGTCGTCCGGGTGGTCCGCCCGGAGACCGACACAACCCATCGCTTCGGCGAGCATGACGATGTCGGGGTTCGTGAACGAGAGTTCCGAGGCTGAGTATCGCTCGCTGTAGAACAGGCGTTGCCACTGGCGGACCATGCCGAGGTTTGCGTTGTTCATGACGACGACCTTGACGGGGATACCTTCGAGCGCGGCAGTGATGAGCTCCTGGAACGTCATCTGGAAGCAGCCGTCACCGTCGATGGCGATCACGGTGTCGTCGGGACAACCAGCTTGTGCACCGATCGCCGCGGGGACTGCATAGCCCATGGTGCCGAGACCCCCGGAGTTGATCCACGTATTCGGTCGTTCGAACCCCCAGAACTGCGACGCCCACATCTGATGCTGTCCGACACCAGCGACCACGATGGCGTCACCGCTCGTGAGCCGATGCAGTTCGCTGATGACATGCTGTTGCTGGATCGGCCCGTCGGGATCCTGTACGTAGCCCAACGGATGGGCTTCCTGCCAGCCGCGGAGCGTTGACCACCACTCGGTCCATTCCGGAGCAGGCTGGTCGCCGAGCCTCTTGTTGACCTGTGTGAGCAATTGGCCGAGGACCACCTTTGCATCTCCGACGATCGGGACTTGCGCCTCCCGGATCTTCCCGATCTCGGCCGGATCGACGTCGACGTGGATCACTGCAGCGTCGGGAGCGAAGAAGTCTGGGTCGCCCGTGACGCGATCGTCGAATCGAGCTCCGATGTTGATCAGGAGATCTGATTTCTGCATTGCCGTCGATGCGGTATAGACGCCGTGCATACCGGGCATTCCGAGCGTGTTCGGGTGGGAGTCGGGGATTGTCCCCCTCGCCATGAGGGTGGTGACCACAGGCAGATTCAGCCGTTCGGCGAACTTGACGAGTTCCTCGGAAGCTCCTGCCCGGATGGTGCCGCCTCCTGCGTAGAGAACGGGTCGGGACGACTCGAGGATCAGATCGACCGCTGCTTTGACCTGCTTCGGGTGACCCTTGACCGATGGCTTGTACCCGGGAAGGTCGATGATCTTTCTCCCGCCGAACGCTGCCGTGCCCGTGAGTGCATCCTTCGTGATGTCGACCAGAACCGGCCCTGGCCGGCCTGTCGAGGCGAGATGGAAGGCCTCGTGGACGGCTGCGGCGATCTCGTCGGGTTCTGTCACGAGGTAGTTGTGCTTCGTACACGGCATCGAGATCCCCCACGTGTGTGCCTCTTGGAACGCATCGAGGCCGATCGACGTCGACGCCACCTGGGCGGTGATCGCCACGACAGGGATTGAATCCATGTAGGCATCGGCGAGCGGGGTCACGAGGTTGGTGGCACCCGGCCCTGAAGTTGCGAACGTGACACCCACGCGGCCGGTTGCATGGGCGTAGCCGGACGCCATGTGGCCGCCGCCTTGTTCGTGGCGTACGAGGACGTGGCGGATCGAACTGTCATAGAGGGAGTCGTACGCCTTGAGGATTGCACCTCCGGGGAGCCCGAACACCACATCGACTCCCTCGAGTTCGAGGGATCGCATGAGGATTTCGGCTCCGGTGATGGTGGTCATGGTTTTGCTCCGAATAGAAGAAACCCCCCGATGGGAACGGAGGGTTGGGCGCATCAGCTGTGTGATGCGCCTGTCAAAGAATGAGTACGAGCGTGTTGTCGGTGTGCATTTCGGTTGAACCGTTCGGTTGTCAGGTGTGCGAGTATGGCACTCTCCGTGTGCATGTCAAGATGAGCCGGGTCGGAGGGCGAGAAGGATGAACGAGCGCGACCGTCAGCGGCACCTTGCGGCCGTGATCGAGCTTGGGCGAGCGGAGCTCCGCGACCGCGACGCCGACGACATCCCGCACAAGCTGCGTACGGTCGCTCAATCGAGTGCCCGACGGCTTCCACCACCCCTCGCCCGTGCTTTGCTCGACCATGTGGCGAGCGACGAGGAGTTCCGGCAAGCCCTTTCCGAACGGGTCGGCGATGGGCCGATCCCACCGGTTGCCCGGGACTATCTGAAAGACCCCGACGCGACCACCGAGGAACTGGAACGGTTGTCGAACGACGACTCGGCCGCTGAACTCGCCACCCAACTCACGGCGGCACGGGGCGAGGCCGAAGTGCTGACGCGGAAGCTCGACGAAGCCAAGGCGCGGCTGAAACGTGCCGAAGAACGCCACGCTCGTGAGCTGCACGATGCGACAGAACGACATCGTGAGGCACGCGGCAACGTCGACCGTCGCCTCACGGAGGAGGCCCGAGCCAGAACGGAGCTGGAGAGAGGACGCGATGCGCTCGTCGAGCAGACGAAGGTGCTCGAGGCAGAGGTCGCATCGCTGCGTGATCGGCTGCGCCGCAGGGAGGAACGTCGTGCCAAGTCGACCGCAGATGCCGCGGCCCGTGAGGCATCTCGCGAGAGCGACCCCGAGGTGTTGCGTCTGCCGACCGAACCCGTCGCGATCGCACGAGCGCTCGACGACTTGGTCGACTCGCTCAAGTACTACCGGGATCCCGCTCGCCACGTTCCGGGGCAAGAGCGTCATGAGCGACCGATGGAGTTTGAGCGGGGTGTCCGGCCGGACACCGTGGACGGCGTGCGGTCCGTCCTCGCCCTCGATCCGGATCGCATCGTGATCGACGGCTACAACCTCGCAGGTCAGCTCGGTGCCGGCGTCATCGGGTCGCGGACATCGAGGGATTCCGCGGTACGCCTTGCCGAGCGCCTTGCATCGCGGACGTCCGCGGCCGTGGTCGTCGTGTTCGATGCTGGAGATTCGACAGGTCGCGATGTCTTGGCGACCGAAACTGGCGTGACCATCCAGTTTTCTCCGTCGGGAACGATCGCTGACGACCTGATCGCGGAGATGGTCGCCACCAGCTCGGACCGGTGCGTCGTCGTCACCAGCGACCGTGACCTCCAGTCACGTTGCACCCGATCAGATTGCGTGGTGGTGTACAGCGAGGCCCTTCTCGAGTACATGGATGATCCCGACGCCTGACGTCGGCAGGGTCGGGTTCATCGACCCATGACTAGTCCCTCAACCCGTCTGAACCGGTGGCCGATAGGAAGTGGTACCACCACGCAAGAAACACACCTGTATGGCAACCGCACTTGATGCTCCGATATCGACCGCTGCCACCGCGGTCAGTCCCGTCCGCACCGGCGTACTCCGTCGGTGGCACCGCCAACGTCGCACGATGACGGGCGCTGCGTTTGTCGTAGGGGCGGTCCTCGCCGTGGCTCTCCAGTGGCCGCTGATGGCGATCGCGAGTGTCTTCACGCTCGGCATGGTGATCGATGCGAACAACGCGCTCCGAACGGGCCGCACAACCTACGCATCGACGCTCCTGCTCGACATCACCCTGGCGGGTGGAATCCTTGGCTTGGTGGGGATCCTTCCGATCGGTATGGGGATCATGGCCGCCTACTACGTCGTCCTCGTCGCCGTCCTCGGAAAGTCTGGTCGGGCGTGGCCCATCGGGTTGTATGCGGTTGCGGTAGCGGTGTTCGCTCCCTATCTGCGGCCGCTCATCGGGCTCCCGGACCTCCCTGAGTCCTACCTGGTGGTTGGAAGCCTCGCGACGGTGTTGCTCTTCGCCACCTCGATGACCCTCGTCGTCACCGCCTTCGCATCGTTGATCCGCGAACGGATCGGTGAGGAAGAGCGCCGAGTGAAGGTTGCCGATGCCGTAGGTACCGCATCCCGCGCCCTCGTCGCCCAGGACGACCCCAAGGCGCTCCGCGTCGCAGCATCTGCAATCCGGGGTGCCGTCGGGTCTGTGGTCGTGTTCATCGAGCAGAACGTCGATGATCCATCCGACGGAGCTTCGGCGCTGATCGTCGACGTGTCGGCCGACGGTCCGGTGCATCCGACACTGGAGGTGGGGGCGAAGACACCATGGAGCGCCCTTCCGGAGACCCGTTCGCACCTGAGCGGAGGGGCTCCGTTCTTCTTCCGTCTCGAGGAAGCCGAGGGGACGCCATATGACCGGCACGGCGCAGCGGGGATCAGATCAGAGGTCAACATGCCGGTCGTCATCAACGGGACCTGGGTCGGGGTGGTCGGCGCCTGTGACACTGATCCGGCGCGAGAGTGGGACGCCGAGGACTTGCGTCTCCTCCGCAATCTCGCAGATCTCACGGCAGCGTTCTGGCAACGCATCGAGGACCTTCGTGTCCGAGACTCGTTGATCGGATCGCTCGATGGTCGCCTCCGGTTCGAAGAAGCACTGGCGAAGTCGTCGAAGGCACTGCTGGGTGGGACCGGAGTGTCCGTCGAGGACGCTTTGGAATCCGTTGGTGTAGCGGCACGAGTCGACGAGGTGTTCATCACTCGCACCGTCGCCACCGACGATGCCGGCACGAGTGCCGAGACGATCGCGAGCTGGACGCAGCCCGGTCTCACACCCGATCGACCCGTCGGCACGACGCTTCCCTACGCAGGGATGCAATCGGTGATCGACGCGGTGCACCGAGGGGCCGTCGCACGGGTGACGGAAGGCGAGACGAGCGAGCTGTCGGTTGGCATCGAGGCGAATGGCGGATGGTTCGGCACGGTCGGGTTCCTCCGTCGCCACTCGTCATCTCCGTGGTCCAAGCGTGATGCGTCGTTCATCCGGACCATCGGCGACATCCTCGGTGCGTACTATGAGCGTGCCCAGAACAGGGAGCAGCTCGAGTCCCTGATCTCTGGCAAGGATCGCCTCATCGCATCCGTGAGCCACGAACTGCGTACACCGCTCACAGCGGTCGTCGGCTTGGCCGAGGAACTGAGCGCTGGCCACGAACACATCGATGGGGCCGAACAAGCGCAACTCCTCGATCTCATCGCGAACGAGGCACGAGAGATGGCCGATCTCGTCGAGGACCTCCTGGCCGCTGCGAGGAGCAGTGAGGGCGAGATGCAGGTGTTCCCCGAACGCACCGATCTGTCACTCCTGGCTACCAGCGTCGCCAACCGGATCACCGTCCACGACGGCTACGACCTCGAGATCGAGGACGTAGCGTCGCCTGCGTATGCAGATCCGGTGCGAGTACGCCAAATCATCCGGAACCTCCTGACCAATGCCGTCCGATACGGGGGTAGGCACATCAACGTCCGATGCACCAGCACGGACACGGAGACGCATCTCGACGTAGTCGACGATGGTCCCGGCATCGCGGAAGGGGATCGGGAGCGGATCTTCGAGCCCTATGGTCGTGCAAACGGCTCTGCGACGGTGACAGGAAGCGTCGGGCTCGGATTGACACTGTCCAGACGGCTGGCCGAGCTGATGGGGGGAACCCTCGACTACATCGAAGGCGACGGCGCCACCTTCCGGCTCACGCTTCCCCGGGGGCCATCCGACGCTGAGTGATCAGCCGACGATCTCAGCGATGGTGCGCATCGTTGCGACGTCCGAGGTCCCCAGGATCAACGTCGTCACACCAGCTTCTTTCCATGCCTCGATCCGATCGGTGATCCGTTCTGCCGGGCCGACGAGGCAGACCTCGTCGACGAGGTCGTCGGGCACGGCCATCGTGGCCTCCATCTTCTTGCCGTCCAGATACAGGTCCTGGATCGTCGCGGCTTCCTCTTCGTAGCCGTACCGGCATGCAAGATCGTTGTAGAAGTTGCGGCCCTTGGCTCCCATGCCACCGATGTACAAGGCGAGGTATGGCTTCATCTGGAGGCGGCCAGCTTCGACGTCGTCGGTCACCATGGCGGTCACCGTCGGTGCGATGTCAAAGCGTGCCGCTTTGTCGTCTTCGCCGCTCGCCGCGAAACCAGCCTCGAGTCGGGGTGCGTACACCTCTCGTGTCTTCTCGGGGGAGAAGAACACGGGGAGCCATCCGTCAGCGACCTCGGCTGCCAGCTGCACGTTCTTCGGCCCGATGGCGGCGAGATAGATCGGTATGTCACGGTTCTGTGGCCCCATCATCAGCTTCAGAGGCTTCCCGAGACCGCTCGCATCTTCCCCGGTGTACGGGAGTTCG
>JAUIIM010000155.1 GCA_030431785.1 Acidimicrobiia bacterium
ATCGTCCACGAAGACAACGGCTTCATGGGTTTCGGTGCCGAGGTGTCGGCGCAGATCACCGAGAAGGCGTTCGAGTGGCTCGACGCACCGGTTCGCCGATACACCTCCCCCGAGGTACCCGCGTTCCCGTTTGCCCAGTCACTCGAGTCCCAGGTCATGCCGACCGTCGAGGGCATCGTGGAGCATGCCGTCGATCTCGCCGCCTACTAAGCCTCGCTGCGCGAGGAGTACTCAGTACACAGATATCAGTACACAGACACATGGGTGGCTGTGCTGTGAGCCCTCGGCTCATCGCGCATGGCTCATGGCTCGCACCACAGGCCAATCGATGTGAATAGTCTCCGCCACATGCTCTCTACACGGGTTGCACGGCGCAGCGATATCGATGCCATCGTGGGGTTCACGACGGGGACGTTCGAGTGGGGCGACTACGTGCCGGTAGCGATCGGCTCTTGGATCGACGACCCGAACGGCGTCGTCATGGTTGCCGTCGCAGACGATGACAAACCGATCGCGCTCGGAAGAGCCGTGATGCTCAGCCCGACCGAAGCCTGGCTCCACGGTGCCCGAGTCGATCCGGAGCATCGCGGCCAAGGCATCGCGGGCGAGATGGCCGTAGTCCTCACCGACTGGACGAAGGCGAACGGTGCATTGGTGACACGCCTGATGATCGAGGACTCGAACGAGGCCTCACGACGGCATATCGCAAAGACCGGCTTCCGACGGACTGCGACCGTTCACCGCGGCTACCGCGACCTCGCAGCAGGCGAGTCCGGGGTGACCGGCAACGGTCGGCCGAGACGTCGCAGTCCCCTCGTTGCCCGGCCCGGGCGGCGATCCGAGGCGGACATCGTCGTCGCGTCTTGGTTGGCGAGTGAAAGCGGCCGTTCGCTCCGCGGACTGGTCGCCCGCGGCTGGACGTTCCATCGCTTGAACGCTGATGACATCAGGGACACCTCCGACGGAACGATGGTGTGGGACGTCGGCGGTGCGACCGTTCTCTCACGCGAGGTGGACGGGTCGTTCGACATCGACCTCCTCGACGCATCCGAATCAGACGCCGACGACATCCTCTCGGCCATGGTCGACGTCGCAATCGACCATGGCGCAAGCCACTTCTCCGTCTGGGGAGCCGACTACGACTGGATCCTCGCTGCGTTCACACGCAACGGTTGTGAGAGCTTCCCGAGCGGGATCTATGCGCTGTCCAGCTGACGCCGGACTCAGATGAACATCGTCTGGGCGCCATCGATGAGCTCGATGAAGTCCCCGACGTTGAGGATCCCATCCAGATCGTCGGTCATGTCCTCCTCCGACAGCTCGAACATGTCCACCGACATCTTGCACGCCCACAAGTGGCAGCCCATGTCCGACAGGTGACTGAGGAACGTCGGTATGTCGGGGATCTCCAGGTCGTCCAGCGTCTTCTTCATCTGATGGGTCGCGAGGGAGGCCACACCGGGGAACGCCGTGAACAGCATCGGCATGTGCGCCTGGCGGGTCGCGGTCGTGTTCCCGACCGGTGTGAACTTGAGCTCTCCCATCGTCTCCTTGTTGATCATGTCCATACCCCAGAAGGTGAAGAAGATGTGGGTCTCCACACCCTGCTCCAGAGCTCCGGACGCCATGATCAGGGCCGGATAGGCCATGTCGAGGGTTCCCTTGGAGCACACGAAGGCGATCTTCCGATCCTCTGCCTCGTCCCCGAAGTCCGGGACGAAGGATGGGCGGGATTCTGTTGTGGTCATGTTGCCCTTTCTCAGATGCAGCCCGCAGGCTTCGGTAGCCCGGCGACGTATGCCATCTTCCGTGCCGGCTTCTTGGGGAACAGGACGAACAGTTGCTTCGTCGGGATCTCCCCAACGGTCGCAACTCGCCGCAGCGTCGCGGTCTCGCCCTTCTCCTTGTAGTCGGAACGGAGGAAGGAGATCACCTTCCAATGATCCTCGGTCAGTTCATCGATTCCGATTGCTGACGCAAGGGTCGAGGCGAGATCCTCGTCCCACTCGTCGTACTCGGTCAGGAATCCCTCGTCGTCGACGTGGATCTCCCGATCGTCGATTGCCATCGTTGGCATCACACACCTCCCTGGGTGCTGGTCGTGCTGGTTGGGCTTTCTGGTGAATCGGCTGCAACGGCGGCAACGGTGTCGAGCGCTCGTCCGAGACCGCGACGGATCTCGGGGTCCCGAAGGCGACCGGCCAAGGCGAACAGCGACGGTGGGGGCGCACCCGGATCATCGGGGACAAGCGCCTGACGGTGGACCGCGTCCAGCACGCGCTGTGCCACAGCGAGAACCTCGGGCTGGGTGAGGTCTTTCACGACATCGAGGATCTGAACCACGTTGTCGCCCAGTGCCTCGACGTCCTCTCTGCTGTAGTTGGTCACGATCTGATCGACGACACCCGCAGCGGCGGAGCCAAACTCGAAGTACCCCTTGTCCTCGAACGACCCAGCCAGCTCGATCGCGCGTTCGACACCCGGGCCGACCAGGGGCTTGACGTCGTTCACCAGGCTCGCCATGGACTCCAGTTGGATGAGTACCGACTCGAGCATGCGTGCGTTCTCGGCGACCCGTGCCGCCAATCGCATCAGCTCGGCCGGATCGATCGGATGCTCCTCGAGGAGCACAGCAGACCTTTCGACGGCGGTCACAGCGATTGGTGTCAGGTC
>JAUIIM010000156.1 GCA_030431785.1 Acidimicrobiia bacterium
CCGCCATCATCGAGGGAGTTGCTCGCCTTCTTCCCGGGGTGATCGGCAACCCGGACTCTGCGGTGACGGAGTCATTCCGCGGCGACGGTTTGCTCGAGGAGCCGCAGTACACGCGCCCCGCCGACTTTCGGGGATGGAAGGTGCCGGATGTTCTCCTCTCGGGTCATCACGCCGAGATCGAGAAGTGGCGGTCCGAACAACGTCGCCAACGGACTGCAGAACGTCGACCAGAGCTCCTGGAAAGTGACGAAGGACGAATGACGAACGACTGAGGACTGAGGACCGAGATCCAACGGTCCGACTCCCAACCGTTCCGGCTCATGGCTCATGGCTCATGGCTCATGGCCAACTCGCTACCGTTATGAATCGTGCGCAAGTATCATTGCGTCTCACCTCGTTGATTTCATCTCGGAGGATCCCGTGAACACGATCGAACAGATCGAGGCCGCGCAGCTGCGCGACGACATCCCAGAGTTCGCACCCGGCGACACCGTGCGTGTCGACGTCCGCGTCATCGAAGGCGACCGTGAGCGCGTTCAGGCGTTCGAAGGCGTCGTCATCGCTCGCAACGGCGGATCGGGTGCCCGTGCAACTTTCACCGTCCGCAAGCTCAGCTTCGGTGTCGGTGTCGAGCGCATCTTCCCGCTGCACTCACCGATTCTCCAGTCGGTGGAGGTCACCCGTCGTGGTGATGTGCGACGCGCCAAGCTCTACTACCTCCGTGATCGCATCGGTAAGGCGACACGAATTCGCGAGAAGCGCGACTAGCGCATCCGATGGCGAGATCGACTTCATCCGAGGTCGATCGCCTCTGCGAAGGCCACCAGCTCTTTGCGCGTCTTCGTGCAACCAATGGGGATCCGCCTGTTTGGCGGCGCCCACCTTCGTTCCCGACGCTCACACTGCTCGTCCTGGAACAACAGGTCTCGCTCGCATCGGCGCGGGCCGCGTTCGGCAAGCTCGAAGCGGCGATCGATCGCGTGACCCCGGAGCGGTTCCTCACACTGGATGACGAGGAACTCCGTTCGATCGGTTTCTCCCGGCAGAAGACGTCCTACGTCCGCGGCATCGCGCAGGAGATCGTGGCCGGTGATCTCGATCTGACGGCTGTCGCCGCCCTCGACCCGCAGGAAGCAATCGAGCGTCTCGTCCGTATTCGCGGGATCGGCGTGTGGACCGCATCGTGCTGGGCCCTGTTCGTCAACGGTGCAACGGACATATGGCCGTCGGGAGATCGTGCCTTGTACGTCGCGATGGCGAACGTCCTCGGCCTGGATTCGGTGCCGTCGCGCGAGGTAGCCGATGAGATCGCAATCGATTGGAGCCCCTATCGGTCTGTCGCGGCCCGGATGCTGTGGCACGACTACCTGGGTGGGGCTGACTACGAGCGAATCGAGGGGGACGGGTTCCTTCCGTCCACAGGTATGGTTCCGACGTGAATGATTCCCCGCCCGGCGACGACCGGCACGCCGGCTTCGAACCCGACACTGAGCAGTACATCGATGTGTTCCCGGCGTCGGAAACCGATCCGCTCGACCGCCCGCCCGGTCTCGAACGCACGGACGACGCAGCATCCGAAGGCAAACCGTCGCTGCCCTTCTGGCTCGAGCTCCCGCTTCTCGTCGGTACGGCGCTCATCATCGCCGTACTCATCAAGACGTTCCTCATCCAGGCATTCTTCATCCCGTCGGGATCGATGAAAGAGACGCTCCAGATCAATGACCGCGTCGTCGTGAACAAGCTGGCGTTTGTGGTCGGTGACTTTGCGATCGGCGACGTGATCGTGTTCGACGATCCGCGTGGCGGCTTCGAACAGCCGGACGAGGGCGTTGTCGAATCCACCGTCCGCACGCTGATGGAATCCATCGGGCTTGCCGTTCCACAATCGGAGTTCATCAAACGGGTGGTCGGGCTCCCCGGCGACACCGTCGAGCTGCGTGCAAACCAGCTATATGTGAACGGCGAGCCGATCGATGAGCCGTACCTCGCCGCCGATGCGCAGCCTCCTTCGGAATGCTCAGGCTCGACGTATGGGCCGATCGAGGTCCCCGCCGATCATCTCATGGTGATGGGCGACAATCGATGTCACTCGAGTGACGGCCGCGTGTTCGGGCCGATTCCCATCGATACGGTGGTCGGCAAGGCGTTCGTCATCATCTGGCCACCGAGCCGATGGGGCGGTGTGTGAGGTGGCCCGATGGTGATCCTGGCAGTCGCCGTCGTGGTCGTGGTCTTCATCGCTGCGATCGCAACCCATCTCCTCCTGCGTTGGATGGGTCGCAAGGGATGGATCTTCTATGGAGGGGACGAACGCCCACGCCCGATGTCGCTCGGACTGCTCGAGGAGATCTACCAACCGTCGGTGGAGCACGTCATCGCGCAACAGGTCACCGAGGACACCGAACGGGACGCAGCCGAGTCCGGTGAGCCGGAAACGGGATCGTTCAGCGGCCCTTGAACTCTGGGGGACGCTTCTCCACGAACGCAGCCGCACCCTCGACGAGGTCCTCGCTCGACAGCAGCACGGCCTGTGCCTGTTCCTCGAATGCGAGCGCCTGTTCCCATGACATGCCGCTCGATCGATCGAGCGCCCTCTTGATCATCGAGATGGCGAGCGGAGCGCCACCGGAGAGCGTGGTTGCGAGTTCGGTGACGCGTTCG
>JAUIIM010000157.1 GCA_030431785.1 Acidimicrobiia bacterium
CCGACGTCAGCCGGGTGCAGACTTCTTCGATGTCGCCGTCCCCGATGGGTCGTCGATCGCCAATCAGACCGTGGCCGAGGTCCCCTGGCCGGGGAATTGCGTCGTCGTCTCGATCCAACGCGGAACGCAGGTGTTGGTACCGCATGGGGCGACGGTGTTGCGTGCGGGAGACCGGGTGATGGCATTCGGTTCGGACGGTGCGAACGACGAACTCGTGTCGCTCGTGACATCGACCACAGCCGGTGACGTACACCGGTCTAGCGACGAATCCGATACCGTAGACCGTCATGGAGGATGACCCGCGACTGCTCCCCGTGATCCTCTCCGGAGGGATCGGTGCACGCCTGTGGCCGGCGTCGCGTCGCGATCGTCCGAAGCAGCTCCTGCCGCTCGTCGGCGACGACTCGATGATCGCCGAGACCCTCCAGCGGGCATCTGCCCTCGATGGGTCTGCGACCCCGATGATCGTCACCAACGCAGGACAGGCGGCCGCCATCCGATCCGAGCTCGGACCGACCGACGTCGCGTTCGTTCTCGAACCCGTCGGCCGGAATACCGCACCGGCGATCGCGGCGGCAGCCGCAGTCGCCTCGGTACAGGGTCAGGACCCACTCTTGCTCGTGCTGCCATCGGATCATGCGATCACCGATCCCGGGGCGTTCGCCGCCGCTGTCGAGCGGGGTCGAGCCGCTGCGATGGAGGGCATGCTCGTCACGTTCGGGATCGAGCCGAGGTCTCCCGAGACGGGATACGGATACATCAAACGCGGGAAGGCGATCAACGACGGCGTCTTCGAAGCAGAGGCGTTCAAGGAGAAGCCGGACGAGGGAACGGCAGTCGCATATCTTGAATCTGGCGAGTACCTCTGGAACAGCGGGATGTTCCTGTTCCGGTCCTCGGCACTCCTCGATGAACTGAGGATGCATGACGAGGCCATGCTGACGCTCGTCGAGAAGGCTGTGGCCGATGCCGCCGACCTGCCGGAAGGCCTTGTGTTGGACGCAGAACCGTTCGGAGCGATCGCTGGAACATCGATCGACTACGCCGTCATGGAGCACACGGACCGCAAAGCCGTCGTGCCATGCGACCCGGGGTGGAGCGATGTCGGTTCTTGGGCATCGTTGTGGGAGATCGCCGAAAAAGACGCGGACGGGAACACGGTCCGGGGCGACGTGATCACCGTCGACACACACGGATCGGTCGTCCACGGGGGCGAGCGACTGGTTGCGGTCGTCGGCCTCGGTGATGTCGTCGTCGTCGACACAGACGATGCGCTGTTGGTAGCGTCCCGCGATCAAGCACAACGGGTCAAGGAAGTCGTCGACCGGCTCGAAGAAGAGAGAAGAGCAGAAGTCGACGCACCGGAGGACCGAACGACATGACGACCACCGCAACGCTCATCATCATGACCGTGCTCATCCTGTTCGTACTCGGCGTGTTCCTGTCGCGACGCCAACGGGCAACCAAGCTGGCAGCGATCGAGGATCTCCAGAAGGAAAAGGAGGCCATCGCGGCCGTCAGCCTTCGGGACTTGGCGGAAGAAGAGGCACGCGACCTCGGGCTCCCGGAGATCGAGGGGGCAGACGACGTGCCGCTCGTCGTGCTCCTCAAGGTCTGGCGCAACGCTGCGCACGTTCGCGAGGCCTGTCCGCACGAGAGGCTTCGGTACGTCATCCGCGAAGGTGTCGTCCCCAGTGAGGCTGCGGAGCCCGATGTCCAATTGGTGTGCGACGGCGCCGAGTCAGACTTCTTCGGTTGACACCGTAGGGCGCATGCCGAGACCCAGAACGGTCACGACGAGACCCGCCAGGATGAGGATGACGCCCTGCGCTCTCAGGGCACCGACCATCTGGTCGTAGAGGGCGCCGACCAACACCTCGACGTTCGGGTTCTCCGCGGTTCCGAGGGTCAACACGCGAGCTTGCCGGACGACGACGATGCCGAGAATGCCCGCCAGCATCACAGGGATCCCTACGTTCAACACCGCTTTCCACTTGGTCTCTCGCATCCCGACGATCACCCCGGCGAGGATCACGGCCATGATGATGCTGAACCACATGATCGCCGTCGCGTTGCGGGCGTACGGTGAGAGCTCGGGAACGGTGCCGGGTTCGATGAGCACGATCTCCCCGAACGCGGACGCCGGGATCTCGGCTGCCACATCGGGGAAGAAGCGTTCGAGCGGTGGCAAGACCTTCTCACCCACCGGTGCGAGATCGATCACCACACCGTCCTGGGAGCCGTCGAACATCGCTCCATGAAGTCGGACACCGATGCGTGTCACCAGGTCGTCGACTGTCTCGCTGGCGAAGAAGCCGGCAACCATGTCCTCGAGCAAGGGTCGAACGAATCCGAGTATCGGACGATCCTCGGCAACACGATCGACCACGAGTGCACTCAGCGCCTCCACGGACTCCTCTTCGGTGAACGCCTCGACGGCGTTGTCGACGAATGTCTCAGAGTCGGCGAGGTTCGTCACGATCCAGAACGACAAGCTCGCCATCGTGACCAGGATGAAAAGCCCGATCCCCCCGGCGACGACGGGAAGGGACCGGATGGTGAACCAATCGGACATCCGAGGATTGTACGAGGTCGCTCGGGACGAGACGCTACGCGGCGGCGAGTTCTTCCGACACGTTGTTTCTCAGCGCACG
>JAUIIM010000049.1 GCA_030431785.1 Acidimicrobiia bacterium
CACATCGACCCGATACCGCCGAACCGTCTCGTCGTCCAGTGCCAGCCCGAGGCCCGGCACCGACCCGATCTCGTAGCGTCCACCGACGACCGGTTCTTCGGGTGTCGTCAATCGCGAGCGCCAACCGACCTCGCCCCACCCATATTCGACGATCGGCATGTTGGGGGTGGCGGCGGCGACTTGCGCGGAGGCTGCGAGACCGACCGGGCCGCTGGGACAGTGTGGCGACAGCGCAGCACCGTACTCGTCCGCCAGGCGGGCCATACTCACCAGCCCGGTGATCCCGCCGCAATACTTGACGTCGGACATGAAGACATCGACCCCGGATGCTGCGAGGAACCGCTCGCTCTCGTAGTGACCCACGATGAATTCCCCTCCGGCGAGCTTCATGTCCGTACGTTCACGTAGTTCCCGCCACCGATCCAGCCGACGATCGGCGACCGGAGACTCGATCCACGACGGACACACGTCCTCGATGCGGCGCATCATGGCGCTCGCCGACGCAACATCGAACCGTCCGTGGCAATCGACCATGAGGCGACACTCCGGTCCGATGACGTCGCGGACGGCCTCGATCCGCTCGATACCGCGGTCGATGAGACGCCGACCTGATTTCGTGTCGACCAGCTCGGGCCGGACGCCATCAAATGGAGCAACCTTGACCGCATCGAACCCTTCGGACACGGCACGGACGGCTGCTGATGCGAACGCATCGATCTCGCGCTGGATCAACGAGCGGTTGACGTTTGCGTACAGATCGACCGGCGCCGCGACCCCACCCAGCATCGAAGCGACAGACAATCCAGCCATCTGACCATCGAGGTCCCACAACGCCTGATCGATCGCGCTCCTCACCGCTGCTGCGGCAAGACCGCCTCGATGGTCCGGGTCGGGTACGAGGACGGATGCGCCGCGCTCGACCTCTGCGCCGATGAGTGACGGAGCGATCCGGTGCATCTCGGCGAGGAGGTGCGGCTCGCAGCCGTCCAACGTCGCCTCCCCCACTCCCGTGTACGCACCAGCCGTCACCTCGAGGAACACCCAATCGGTCCTCTGCGTCGCGTGGACGACGGTCGCAGAAATCGCATCGATGCGAGCCAACGCACCCTCCAACAAGAATCTATATTGTGTAGACCCTATCCGAATTCGAGACGGATGACACACCGCATCGCCATTGCAGGAATCAACCACGAGACGAATACGTTCGTCTCGACGCCGACCGACTTGTCGATGTTCCTCGACTCCGGGTTCACGGTGGGGCGTGCGATCGTAGAACGATATGCGGGGTCGGAGACCTCGATCGCTGGCCATCTGGCCGGTTGCGAAGGAGACGACGTCGTGGGCGTACCCCTCCTGTATGCGGTCGCCAGTCCGGGCGGGATCATCGCCGATCCTGCTGACCGATACCTGTCCGACCAGCTACTCACGGCGCTGCGCAACGGCGGCCCATTCGACGCCGTGTTGCTCACGCTCCACGGTGCCGCCGTCTCCAAGCGAGCTCCGGACTTCGACGGTGACCTGCTGCAGTCCGTTCGCGACGTCGTCGGACCTGACGCCATCATCGGCGTGACGCTCGACATGCACGCAAACCTCAGCGCGAGCATCGTGGAGCCATCCGATGTCATCACCGTCTACCAGACGAACCCGCACATCGATGCCAAGGACGCCGCACGGCGCTGCGCGGACCTGGTCCTCGACACCTTGCGGGGCAGGTTCGAACCCGTGATCGCATGGACGTCGGTACCCATCGCCCTCCACATCGCTGCGCAGGACACGTCGAGAGAGCCGATGCGATCGTTCCTCGAACACGCGCGACGAGTCTCCGAACAACGCGGCATCCTCTCGATCGACATTGTCGAGGGATTCCCCTACGCCGACGTCCCACAGATGGGAATGGGCGTGATTGCGATGGCCGACCGTGACCGGAGCCTGGCAGCACGTGCGGCCCACCAGGTCGCCAGTCACATATGGTCCCGCAGAGGTGAGACGTCGCAAGTGCTGTCCACTCCGGAGCAGTCGCTCGCCGAAGCGGCCGCCGACCCGGGAACCGTGATGGTGCTCGACGTCGGCGACAATATCGGCGGCGGAGGTCCCGGCGACTCCACCGCCCTGCTCCACGCCGCTCGTGCTCTCGGCATCACGTCCGTGTTCCAGACCGTCTGTGATCCTGCGGCAGTGACGAAGCTCGCCGAGTGCGAACCAGGGCGGCAGGCGACGATCATGGTCGGTGGACGACATCCCGACTCGCCAGCCGCTCCGTTCGAGGTACGAGGCACGATCAGGGCCGCCTCCGACGGGCTGTTCGAGGACGCGGGCCCTACGCATGACGGGGACCGCTACTTCGATGCCGGGCCTTCAGTCCTCGTCGAGGGTGACGACGGTATCGATGTCCTCGTGGCCACCAACCGGATCGCCAATACGACGGTCGCCCAGATGACGGCACTCGGTGTGTCCCCTGCCGACTACTCCGTGGTCATAGGAAAGGGGGTCAACGGTCCGAGGGCCAGCTTCGGGCCGCACGTCGTGCGGTTCATCGAGGCGGACACGCCGGGTCCTACCGCGGCAGGCCTTGACGTGCTCCCCTACCTCCGACGGCAGCAGAGGTTCCCCTTCGAGGACTGGGAATGGACTCCCGATCCGCGTCTCCGCGTCTCTCAGTAGGTCTCGGGATCGTACGTCGGATCATCGACCGGAGTGACGCCGCGCAGGAACCCGAAGTCTGCACCGACGTCTGCCTGCTCGACCTGCTCCACGTACAACCGACCGAACCCACGCGTGAATGCCGGTGGCGGGGATTGCCATTGCGCACGTCGATCGGCGAGCACCGCATCGTCGACCAGCAGGTCCAAGGTGCGGTTCGGCACGTCCAGTCGGATGAGATCGCCCGTCTCGACCAAGGCCAGCGGCCCACCGACCGCCGACTCGGGAGCGACATGGAGAACACAGGCGCCTTCACTGGTCCCGCTCATCCGTGCGTCAGACACGCGCACCATGTCTTCGACCCCCTGTTCGGCAAGCTTCTTCGGGATCGGGAGCATGCCCCACTCGGGCATTCCGGGACCCCCGACGGGACCGCCGTTCTTCAAGACCAGCACCGAGTTCGCATCGACGTCGAGTGCGGGGTCGTCGATCGATGCCTCGAGGTGCCTGCGGTTCTCGAACACGACGGCGGGACCGGTGTGTTGCAGGAGATGCTCGGATGCCGCTCCGTGCTTGATCACCGCACCGTCCGGGCAAAGGGAACCCCGCAACACCGCGAGACCTCCCTCCGTAGCAAGCGGGTCGTCAACGGAGCGGATCACCCGCCGATCGGCGACTGAAACGGTACTGACGCTCTCGGCAACGCTCACTCCTCGGACGTCGAGTGCGACTGGGTCGAGCAGATCGACGAGTTCGCCCATTACTGCAGGGATCCCACCTGCATAGAAAAAGTCCTCCATCTGATACTCACCGGTGGGGACAACATTGGCGATCAACGGCGTCACCCGAGACAACGCATCGAACATGTCGAGACCGAGGCTGACTCCCAGTCGACGCGCGACAGCGGTGAGGTGGATGACAGCATTCGTGCTCCCACCGATCGCATGCAGCACCGTGATCGCGTTGTGAAATGCCGCCGGCGTCATGATGGCCTGCGGCGTGCGCTCCGTCATCGCGTTGCGTACCGCTTGGATCCCGGTCTCTTCGGCGATCACTCGTCGCCGAGCATCAACCGCGGGAATTGCAGCCGAACCGGGGAGCGTCATTCCCAGCGCTTCAACCATCGACGCCATCGTCGAAGCAGTACCCATGACACCGCAGTGCCCCGGTGAGCGGGCGAGGCAGTGCTCGACCTCCTCCCACTCATCATCACTCATCGTCCCCGCACGCCGGGCCCGATCGGCCTGCCAGAGTCCGGTCGCCCCCGGGATCTCCTTCGTACCAGAGATGCCGCGGAGCATCGGCCCGCCGGTGAGCATCACGGTCGGAACGTCGACACTCGCGATCCCCATCAGGACCGATGCCGTGGTCTTGTCACAACCCGAGAGCGTCACCAGCGCGTCAAACGGAAGCGCTCGTACCGATTCCTCGACCTCCATGGCGACGAGGTTCCGGTACAGCATCGTCGTCGGCTTCATCAGCACTTCGCCGAGCGACATGACAGGGAACTCGAGCGGGAAGCCACCCTCCCGCAGCACTCCCTGCTTCACTGATTCGGCCAGGTCACGGAGGTGCGCATTGCACGGCGTCGTCTCGCTCCACGTGTTTGCGATCCCCACGACGGGACGACCGTCGAACATGTCCGAGTGGTACCCCTGGCTGCGAAGCCACGCTCTGTGGATGACCGGGTTCAGACCCGGACCCTTGAACCAACGCTGGCTTCGCAGCGACATCGGAACTCCCGTGCTCGACGTGTCCAGCGACGTTGCGCAGGACCGTCACGGAGCATAATGTATAATCTATATTTTCAGGAGGAAGCGTGACCGAGCGAACACTACAGGAGCGAGCGCGCGCCACCACGCCCGGTGGTGTGCATTCGAATGTCCGGCTCTCCGGGCCACAAGTCTTCATCGAACGTGCCAAAGGGCCGTGGATGTGGGACATGGACGGAAAGCAGTACGTCGATCACCTACTCGGGCAAGGACCGAATTTCCTCGGCCACTCCCCCGACTTCCTCGTCGAAGCTGTCGCAGCCGGCACCCGAGACGGTCTCATCTTCGGCGGCCAGAACCCCCTCGAAGTCGAAGCAGCGGAACGGGTGCTCGAGTGTCTGGGATGGGCGGACATGATGCGATTCGCATCGACCGGAACGGAAGCGGTGCAGGCGGCGACACGTCTCGCCCGAGCGCACACGGGCCGTCGTAAGATCATCCGGTTCGAAGGCCAGTACCACGGGTGGTTGGACAACGTTCTCGTCGCACACGACGGGTCGGGCTGGACGACCGCCTCGGCTGGTCAGATCGCAACACACCTCGACGACTTCATCATCTTGCCGTGGAACGACACGGAATCGGTGGATGCGGCGTTCGCCGAACATGGCGACGAGATCGCCGCCATCCTGACCGAACCGATGATGGTGAACTCCGGTGCGATCGTCCCGAAGCCCGGGTATCTCGCCCACCTCCGTTCCACCGCCGACGCCTCCGGCGCGGTATTGATCTTCGACGAAGTGATCACCGGCTTCCGGGTCTCGCTCGGCGGTGGTGCCCGCCTGTTCGGTGTGACACCGGACCTCGCGACGTACGGAAAGGCCATCGCCGGCGGCTTCCCCGTCGCAGCGTTTGCCGGTCGGGCCGACATCATGGAACGTCTGGCGTCCGATACCAACCACTCCGGCACGCTGAACGCCAACACCATGGGGTCGGCAGCGACCATCGCTGCGCTGGATCACCTGTCCACCGAAGACCCATACCCGTCGCTCGCTATCCACGGACAGACGCTGATCGACGCCATCCCACGGATCGCCGCCGAACACGGTCACCAGATGTCCGCGCAGGGCCTGCCTGCGGCGTTCCACATCTCGTTCGGCTCGGCGCACGTCACGGATTGGCGATCCCTCCAGGGGCTCGACCTCGCGCAGTACCGCGAGTTCTCACATCACCTCGTGGAGCACGGCATCTGGGTCACCGATCGCGGCGTGTGGTACACGTCGACATCGCATGACGACAAGGCGCTCGATGCGGCGCTCGAGCGCTTCGAGACCGCCGTTTCGACGTGGAAGGGAGCCGCCTGATGCGACTGATGAGACTTGGCGAACCGGGCTCAGAGACCCCCGTCGTGGAGAGCAAAGGCGTGTACTACGACGCCTCGCCGGTCACGCCGGACTTTGAGCCCTTGTTCTGGAAGTCGGGTGGCTTCGCCACACTGAACGAGGCGCTGCTTCGGGGCGACCTGTCCGGGATCGATGTCGCGGGACACGTTCGCCGCGGGGCACCCATCCAACGCCCGGGGAAGATCGTCTGTGTCGGCCTCAACTACGCCGAGCACGTGGTGGAGTCTTCTGCAGAGATGCCGAACGAACCTGTTCTGTTCATGAAGCCGGCGAACACGGTCTCGGGCCCCGACGACGACGTCCTGATTCCGCCCGATTCCACGAAGACGGACTACGAGGTCGAACTCGCAGTGGTCATCGGGGCGGAATCGCGTTACCTGCCGGACGAAGCCGCTGCCCTCGAGGCGGTCGCCGGGTATGCCGTGTCGAATGACATCTCGGAGCGCCACTATCAGCTCGAGCGAGGTGGCCAATGGATCAAGGGCAAGGCCGCCGAGACATTCAATCCGCTCGGACCGGCCGTCGTATCCGCAGACGAGATCGTGGACCCGCAAGCACTCAGCCTGTCCTTGTCGGTGAACGGCGAGGTCCGTCAGTCCTCGAACACGTCGGACATGATCTTCTCGGTGGCACACATCGTGTGGTATCTCAGTCAGTTCATGATCCTCGAACCCGGCGATGTGATCAACACCGGGACGCCACAGGGCGTTGCGCTCGGCATCGGGCCGGAGGCCTACCTCAAAGACGGTGACCTGGTGGAGTTGTCGATCGACGGGCTCGGCACGCAGCGACAGCGCTGCCGCCAAGCCACACGCTGACCCCGATCTAGAGGTCGATCTGCTCGAGATCGGCGACCTTTGCCGCCACGGCGACCGCGGCTTCACGGAGCCCAGCGACTTCCTCGTCGGTGAGATCTGCTTCGATGACCTGCTCGACGCCGTTCGCACCGATCTTGGCCATCACACCGAGGTACACGTCCTCGATGCCGTACTGACCCTCCATCCATGCACAGACCGGCATCTCGGCACCTGAGTCCTCGACGACCGCTCTGACCATCGCAGCCGCGGCAGCAGACGGTGCGTAGTACGCAGAGCCTGTCTTGAGGAATGCGACGATCTCGGCGCCACCGTTGCGAGTACGGTCGACAAGCTCGTCGATCGTGTCTGCATCGAGCACGTCAGAGAGCGGCTTGTCACCGACCGAGCACATCGATGGCACGGGCACCATCGTCTCACCGTGCGAGCCGAGCGTCACCGCTGTCACATCCAGGATGTCGACGTCTGCGGTCTCGGAGATGAAGTGGGCAAATCGGGCGCTGTCGAGCATCCCTGCCTGACCGAGGACACGGTTCTTCGGAAACCCGGAGACCTCAGCGGCGAGGGTCGTCATCTGGTCCAACGGATTCGTGACGACGATGATCACGGCGTCGGGCGAGTACCGCACGATCTCTTCGGTGACCGCCTTCACGATGCCGGCGTTGACACCGAGCAGGTCCATACGGCTCATCCCAGGCTTGCGCGGCAGACCGGCGGTGATGACGACGACATCCGAGCCTGCGGTGTCCGCATAGTCGTTGGTACCGATGACCTTGGTCCGGTACCCGACCACCGGTCGCGACTGGTTCATGTCGAGGGCGAGACCCTGGGGCAGCCCTTCGACGATGTCCGTCATCACGACTTCATCGACGATGTCCCACTCGGCGATCCGCTGCGCCGTCGTCGACCCGTACTTTCCTGCCCCTACAACCGTGACCTTGCTCATTGAAGGTGTACTCCTCTGTTTCGATGATCCATGATCGATGATCGAGAATGTGATCGCCTCTGCGATCACATTCTCTCAGCTACTGCCTTTGCGAATTCGCTCGTCTTCACCTCGGTGGCATCGTCCATGAGACGTGCGAAGTCGTAGGTCACGATCTTGTCGCCGATCGCCGCCTCCATCCCCTTGACGATCAGGTCAGCGGCCTCATTCCAACCGAGGTAGCGGAACATCATCTCTCCGGAGAGGATGACGGACCCGGGGTTGACCTTGTCCATACCCGTGTACTTCGGCGCCGTGCCGTGTGTCGCTTCGAACACCGCTACCCCGGAGTCGTAGTTGATGTTTCCGCCCGGTGCGATTCCGATCCCGCCGACCTGCGCGGCAAGCGCATCGGAGATGTAGTCGCCGTTGAGGTTCATCGTTGCGATCACGTCGTACTCGCCCGGTCGGGTGAGGATCTGTTGCAGGAAGGCGTCGGCGATCACGTCCTTGACGAGGATCTTGTCACCGGGGTCTCCACCGCAGTCGTCCCACCCGACGGCCACGTCGGAGAACTTCTCACGCACGACCTCGTAGCCCCACTCACGGAAGGCACCTTCGGTGAACTTCATGATGTTGCCCTTGTGGACGAGAGTGACGGAGTCACGACCCTGTTCCACGGCGTACTGGATCGCCGCAGCGACGTGACGCTTCGTACCCGTTTCGGAGATGGGCTTGATGCCGAGGCCCGAATCGGGGCGGATCTCCCAGCCGAACTCCTCGTCGAGGAACGTCAACAGCTTCTTGGCGCCATCGGAGCCTGCCTCGAGTTCCTTGCCTGCGTACACGTCCTCGGTGTTCTCACGGAAGATCACCATGTCGACGTCTTCCGGATGTTTGACCGGGGACGGAACGCCGGTGTACCAACGCACGGGCCGCAGACACACGTAGAGATCGAGGATCTGTCGCAGTGCGACGTTGAGCGATCGGATGCCACCACCGACCGGCGTGGTCAGCGGCCCCTTGATGCCCACGAGGTACTTCTCGAACGCCTCGACGGTGGCATCCGGCAGCCACTCCCCTGTGGCATTGTGTGCCTTCTCGCCCGCAAGCACCTCGGTCCACTCGATGGAACGCTCCCCGTCGTAGGCCTTCGCCACCGCCGTGTCGAACACGTGCTGCGCTGCTGCCCAGATGTCTGGTCCGATCCCGTCACCCTCGATGAACGGGATGATCGGGTCGTTGGGGACCTGGAGTCCTTCGTCGGTCTTGGTGATGGCTGAAGCCATGGGTATTTCTCCGTTGTGGTTGTGTGTCGTGCGAACTCGTGATGTGTCGGTCAGCGTCCGGTGGCCTCTCGTGCCAGCGCCACGGTGTTGGCGAGCAACGACGCACGGGTCATCGGTCCGACCCCGCCGGGGACGGGAGTGATCGCACCGGCCACCTCGGCGACCTCATCGAATGCTATATCGCCCACGAGGCCATCCTCGGTCCGGTTCGTACCGACGTCGATGACGACTGCTCCCGGTTTCACATACGAGGCATCGAACATCCCGGGGCGGCCAACGGCGGTCACGAGCAGGTCAGCCTGACGGCACACACCGGCGAGATCCGGGGTCCTCGAGTGCGCTTGTACGACGGTCGCATCGACGCCCCGCGCCCCGAGCATCAGCGCCATCGGTCGCCCGACGAGGAACGATCGACCGACGACGACGGCGAGCTTGCCGGAAACGTCGATGTCGAAGTGCTCGAGGATTGTCATGATTCCAGAAGGGGTTGCGGGCAATGGTGCCGGTTGGCCGAGGACGAGGCGACCGAGATTGAACGGGTGGAGACCGTCTGCGTCCTTGGTCGGGAGGACTCGTTCGACCGCAGCCTCCCCGTCCAGACCGTCGGGAAGCGGCAACTGGACGATCATGCCGGAGACGTCGTCCCGATCGTTCAGCGCATCGACGGCCTCGATGACCTCTGACTGGGTCGCCGATGCCGGCAGGTGCACGTCGACCGAGGTCATCCCGACCGACTCGGCGTCCCGGTGCTTCATCCGGACGTATGTCGCGGAAGCCGGATCGTCACCGACGAGCACCGTCGCCAGTCCGACGGTGACGCCGTCAGCGTTGAGGTCGGCGACCTCGGATGCGACACGGTCCCGAACCGCCGCTGCTACCTGCTTACCGTCGAGAATTCGTGCGCTCAATGTCGGAAATGCCTCCGTCCGGTGAACACGAGCGCGACGTCGTGCTCAGTTGCGGACTCGATGACTTCATCGTCGCGCATCGATCCTCCGGGTTCGACGATCGCCGTGATCCCTGCCGCCGCCAAGGCATCGGGGCCGTCACGGAACGGGAAGAAGGCATCGGAGGCGGCAACGCCACCCTTGGCCCGCTCTCCTGCCCTCGCCAGCGCACGCTCGGCCGCCCCGACCCTGGATTGGTCGCCGGCGCCGACCCCGACGGCTGCCCCGTCGTTCACGATCACGATCGCATTCGACTTCGTGTGGGCACACACCGTCCAGGCCAGCTCGAGGTCACTTCGTTCGGTATCCGATGGCGGTCGTGTCTTCGTCTCCCAGTCGTCGATCGACAACCCACGATCTCGGTTCTGCACCAGGAACCCGTCGTCGATCGATCGGATGTCGAGATCGTGGTCCGTAGGAGCCGGAGCGGACAGGACTCGCAGGTTCTTCTTCGATGCCAACACGGCGGCAGCCTCGGCGGTGACCGAATGCGCAAGGACGATCTCTACGAAATACTCCGAGATCTCCCGTGCCGTCGCTTCGTCGAGCACACCGTTGATGGCGATCACCCCACCGAACGCCGACAGCGGATCACAATCCCACGCTTTCACGAATGCCTCGCGGACGGTCTCACCCACGGCAGCTCCGCACGCGTTCATGTGCTTGACGATGGCTACTGACTTCACAGGCAGATCGTTGACCAGACGCCAGGCCGCGTCCGCGTCCGCATAGTTGTTGAACGACATCGCCTTCCCCTGCACCTGGTCGGCGTTCGTCCACCAGCCGTCGGAATCAGGGAAGCGATATACGGCGGCTTGCTGATGGGGGTTCTCGCCATACCGGAGCCCGGTCGCCTGCTCGAGCGGCAGGACGAGACGATCGGCGCCATCTCGTTCGAGCCAGTTCACGATCGCTGCGTCATACGCAGCCGTACGGAAGAACGCCTCGCGGGCGAGCCCTTCACGAAGATCTGCGGTGGTGCCACCGCTGTTCACCGCATCGATGATGTCCTGGTATCGGTCTGGTGTCACGACCGTCGCCACCCATGCGTGATTCTTCGCCGCCGCGCGGATGAGCGTCGGGCCACCGATGTCGATCTTCTCGATCGCCTCAGCGTGTGTGGCACCGCCCGACACCGTCTCCTCGAAGGGGTACAAGTTCACGACGACGAGTTCGAACGGTGCGATCCCGAGATCCTCAAGGTCCCTACGATGCTCATCGACACCCAGATTGGCGAGGACGCCGCCGTGGATCCTCGGGTGCAGTGTCTTCACCCGCCCGCCGAGCATCTCGGGCGCACCCGTGACATCGGCCACCCGGACGACAGGGATTCCGGCCTCTTCGAGGTACGACGCTGTCCCACCCGAAGAGACGATCTCGACGTCGCGATGATGCAGGGCCCGGGCAAGATCGACCAGACCCGACTTGTCCGAGACGGAGATGAGTGCGCGTTTGATCGGGATCTTCGTCACGATGTGATCAGTACTCCTTGTGGTGGGTCCCACACGGCAGCACCGTCGACCAACGCGATATCTCCCCGGCCGAACGCCGAGATCACCGTGGGAAAGAGTTCGTGTTCCGTCGCTTGGATCCTCCCGTGGAGGGTGTCGACGTCGTCGTCGGCTTCGATCGGCACCACGGCCTGTGCGATGATCGGTCCGTTGTCGACCAGTTCGTCGACGAAGTGGATCGTGACGCCCGTGACCTCGTCCTCGGACTCGAGCGCCTGTTCGACCGCCCGGGCACCGGGAAATTTGGGCAGGAGCGACGGATGGATGTTGATGATGCGGCTCGGGTAGCGGACGACCGCCTCCTCGCTCAGGATGCGCATGAATCCGGCGAGTACCAGGGCGTGGGCACCGAGTTCGTCTGCCGCGTCACAAACGGCAGAGGTGAACGCTGCACGGTCATCGTGGTCTTCCCAGGCGACGACGGTCGACCGAATGCCTGCCTTGCCTGCACGTTCGATCCCGGCGGCGCCCGGACGATCCGAGATGACACCGACGATGCGACAACCGAAGTCGGGATCCGTGGATGCATCGATCAGCGCCTGGAGGTTCGTCCCACTACCGGAGATCAGGACGGCGATGGGCATCTTGTCTGGCATCAGCGCCGATTCTAGATGCTGCGTTGGCTCTGCGGCTCACCGGATCAGCCACTTACGACCGCAGTGCCTCACGTCTCCCCGAGCGAGTCCGTACGCATGGTGAAGTGCGGGAGCAACATCGCATCGACGAAGGGCGCTGGGTCGCCATCCCATTCCCAGCCGAGCATCTCTTCTCGCGTCCGGCGTCCGCCGATACCGCGGAGAAGCTCGAAGGCGGGAGCAGTCACGGTCGCAACAGGCTCCTCCCGCCCGACATCGAATGTCTGCCCCGTCTCCTCGATCACGACACGCATCGCAGGAAGGCGCTTCGCAGCGAAGACGCCCCGTAGTCCGCGAACATGGCCCGCCGCTGCGAAATGGGTTTCCATCAGATCCCGAGAACCTCGGTCGCCGAAGGCGTTGCGGATGTCGTACTCGTGATGGAGGATGTCCGAGACCGCCACGGATGGCACGATGGCGATCGGAACCCGCCCAAAGGCTGTGTCGAACTCCGATGGTCCGTCGATGTCGCTGACGTGTGCAAGCAGCTCGCATGCCATGTCGATCGATTCCGACCACTCCGCGAGAACTTGCGGATACGACAGGTCCCGACGCGCTGCGACCTGCGCTTCGGTCCATGCGTCGCTCGCCAGGCCATCGAACACGCCGTCGGTGATGTCGCCGGACACGCCTGCGAGGTGGCGCACCACGTCGGCCGCCGTCCATGCAGGACACGCAGGAACGACCGTATCCGTGTCGCGTCCGTCGAGGAACGCCACGATTCGTTCGTGTCCTGCGCGGTAGGCCGCTGCGAACACTTCGTCGTTCATGACCGTCCTCCGATCAGATGTCAGTGTGACGGGACCGCTATGCGTTCAATGCCTGTTCCATCGCCGAACCCATGTCGGTCGGGGTGGGTGCGACGACCACACCGGCCGATTCGAGTGCTGCGATCTTGGCATCCGCGGTGCCCTTGCCACCGGAGATGATGGCACCAGCGTGGCCCATCCGCTTGCCGGGAGGAGCCGAAACACCAGCGATGAAACCCGCAACCGGCTTCGTCATGTTCGCTTTGATCCACTCCGCTGCCTCTTCTTCAGCAGTACCGCCGATCTCGCCGATCATGATGACGCCTTCGGTGTCGGGGTCATCGTTGAACAGTGACAGGCAGTCGACGAAGTTCGTCCCGTTGACGGGGTCTCCACCGATGCCAATCGCAGTCGTCTGTCCGAGACCGTTCAAAGTCAGCTGGTGGACCGCCTCGTACGTGAGCGTTCCTGATCGCGAGACCACGCCGATCTTCCCCGGCTTGTGGATGTAGCCGGGCATGATGCCGATCTTGCATTCCTCGGGGGTGATCACACCAGGGCAGTTCGGTCCGACGAGACGGACATCGCGATCCTGGATGTACCGCTTGGCGATGACCATGTCGGCGACGGGGATGCCCTCCGTGACGGTGATGATCAGGGGAACACCTGCGTCTGCGGCCTCCATGATCGCGTCCGCGACGAACGGCGGCGGGACGTAGACGACCGTTGCATTCGCACCGGTCTCCTCCACCGCTTCGGCCACGGATCCGAAGATCGGCAGCGTCTGTTCATAGGTGTCCGGGCGGCCCTTGACCCCGGAGTGGTCGGTTTCCCCGGTGAATGTCTCGGAGGTACCGGCCTTCGAGGGATGGACCGCTCCCACCATCTGGGTGCCGTAGGCGATCGCCTTGTCCGTGTGGAACCGACCGGTCTTCCCGAGTCCCTGGACGAGGACTTTCGTGTCCTTGTTGACGAGCACACTCATTTTGCAAGCTCCACGATCTTGACGGCCCCATCTTTCATGTCCTCGGCACTCACGACGTTGAGTCCCGATTCGTTGATGATCTGTTTCCCGAGTTCGACGTTGGTTCCCTCGAGCCGGACCACGAGTGGTACCTCGAGCCCGACTTCCTCCACGGCGGCGACCACGCCTTCAGCGATCGTGTCGCATCGCATGATCCCACCGAAGATGTTGACGAAGATGCCGGCCACGTTGGGGTCCTTCGTGATGATCTTGAACGCCGCAGCGATCTGGTCCTTGTCGGCACCGCCCCCGACGTCCAGGAAGTTCGCGGGTTCCCCACCGACGTACTTGATGATGTCCATGGTCGCCATGGCCAGACCGGCACCGTTGACCATGCATCCGATCGTGCCGTCAAGCTTGATGAACGAGAGTCCGAACTCCTTGGCCTCGGCCTCGGCAGGATCTTCCTCGGTCATGTCCCGGAGTGCGACGACATCCGGATGACGGAACAGTGCGTTGTCCTCGAACGACATCTTGCCGTCGAGCGCCATCACTCGCCCGTCCGTCGTGACGACGAGTGGATTGATCTCGACGAGGTCCGTGTCGAGCTTCACCGCAGCGTCCGTCAGAAGCTTGAGGAACTTGACACCGTTGCGGTGGGCATCACCTTCGAGTCCCAGACCTGTTGCGATCCTCGAAGCCTGGAAGTCGAGCAGCCCGAATGCCGGATCGATCTCCTCCCTGAGGATCTTCTCCGGTGTCTCCTCTGCGACGACCTCGATCTCGGTCCCTCCCTCGGTCGACGCCATGACGATGTTGCGGCTCGTGGAGCGG
>JAUIIM010000158.1 GCA_030431785.1 Acidimicrobiia bacterium
CGGAGGGCCTGCCGATCGTGGGGATCGACATCGTCGAAGGTGCCGTACCGATCGAATCAGCTGACCTCCCCGAACGATGCGTCCTCTTGTTCGGTCAGGAGGGTCCCGGCCTGTCCCCTGCCGCGATCGATGCGTGTGCGCAGGTCTTGATGATCTCCCAGTTCGGGTCGACGCGGTCGATCAACGTCGGTGTCGCATCGGGGATTGCGATGCACCAGTGGGTCGTACAGCACCGATTGGCTTGATCAGCGAGGCGGCATCCGCAGCGCACCGTCCATGCGAATGGTCTCGCCGTTGATGTACCCGTTCCCCACGACCGCCATCACGAGATCGGCATAGTCCTCGGGCGTGCCGAGACGCTTCGGGAACGGAACCCCGGCAGCCAGCGCTTCCCGCATCTCATCGTTGAGGCCAGCGAGAAGCGGCGTGTCGATGATGCCGGGAGCAATGGTGTTGACCCGGATTCCCACGGACGAGAGATCCCGCGCCATCGGAAGTGTGAAACCGACGACGCCTCCTTTCGAGGCGGCGTACGCGGTCTGTCCGATTTGGCCGTCGTAGGCAGCGATCGACGCCGTGTTGACGATCACACCCCGTTCTCCGCGGTCGAGGGGTTCGAGTTCGGCCATGGCTGCTGCTGCCCGCGTGGCGACGATGTAGGAACCGATCAGATTGATCTCGACGACGCGTCGGAATGCATCGATGTCTGCCGGTGATCCATCCCTCGCGATCGTGCGAGCGCCGAGCCCGATACCGGCGCAATTCACTGCGAGTCGGAGCGGACCGTAGTTCGCTGCAGCCCCGACGACTTCGGCGACCTGGTCAGGATCGGTGACGTCGGCCTCGACGAAGTGGCCGAGAGCTCCGAGCTCGGAGGCGACTGCTGCTCCCTTGTCACGGTCCCTGTCGAGGACGGTGACATGACCGCCTGCATCGGTGACACGGCGAGCGGTGGCCGCTCCGAGACCGGAACCTCCACCAGTGATCAGCGCTGAGATCCCTTGAACATCCATGGGGTGACGATACCGCGAAACCGCCGACTGGGCCGGTGCCGCAGGTGCCTAGAAGCACGGGAAGCTACCCTGCGACCATGAGTTCGCTCGACGTCGACACATCTCTGACGACACTCTCGGAGAGCAAGCAGCGCTGGGCCGCGCTACCGATCGTCGAGAAGATCGCGCTGCTTGACACGCTGCATCACAACACTGTCGCAGAGGCCCGATCGTGGGTCGAAGCCGCAGTCGCAGCGAAGGGCCTGAGCATGGACGAGCCGGTCGCCGGGGAGGAATGGCTCGGCGGTCCGTTTGCGTTCCTGCTGCTGCTTCGAGACCTCCGCACGACGCTCGTCCGCTTGTCCACGGGAGTGCCCGTCCTCGACGGCTACTCGATCGAAGAACGCGGCAGGACGGTCGCGGTGGACGTGTTCCCGATGACCGCCGACGAGGCAATCCTCTTCTCCGGTGTGACGGCGGAGGTGCGCATGCAGCCGGGGATCACGGCGGACACACTGGACGACCATGTTGCTTCGATCTATCGCTCTCCTCCCGGCGACGGGCGAGTCACCGTGGTGCTCGGTGCGGGGAACGTGGCATCGATCGCCCCGATGGATGCTGTCCATGCCCTCTACACGGACGGGTCGGTGGTGTGCCTCAAGATGAATCCCGTCAACGACTACCTCGGGCCCATCCTCGAGAAGATCTTCGCCTCGTTCGTGGCAGAAGGGTTCATCCGATTTGAATACGGAGGAGCCGAGGCTGGCCAACTCCTCACCAACCACGAGCAGACCGATGCGATCCACATCACGGGCAGTGAGCGGTCGTACTACGCCATCGTGTATGGGGATGGTGACGAAGGCGCCAAACGCCGTGCGGACGACACGCCGATCATCGATGCACCGGTGTCCGCAGAACTGGGTGGGGTCTCCCCCGTGATCGTCGTCCCCGGTCCGTGGACCGATGCGGACATCCGCTTCCAAGCCGAACACATCGTGTCGATGAAGATGAACAATTCGGGATTCAACTGTGTCGCCGCACAGGTGCTGATCCTGCCCGAACGGTGGGATCACGCCGACGCTCTTCTCGAGGAGATCGGTCGACTCATGGCGGAGATCGATGACCGCCCTCCGTACTACCCGGGATCCGAGGATCGAACGCACGGCGCTGCGACGTCATCCGACTCCTACCGAGAGTACGGAAGCGATGGAAGCTGCCGTTACGTGATCGACGGCATCGAAACGGGCGACGATTCGATGTGGTTCACCTCGGAGATCTTCGGGCCGGCGCTTGCCGTGACCCGCATCGATGGCTCCACCCCCGCCGACTTCCTACGGAACGCAGTCGAGTTCAGCAACGAGCGCCTCGTCGGCACACTCGGTGCGACCATCCTGATCGATCCGAAGACCCGGCGGGCGAACGAACAATCCTTCTCCGAGGCCATCGACGATCTCGTGTACGGGACGATCGCGATCAACTCATGGACGGGCGTCGCGTATTCACTTCCCCGGTGTGCATGGGGTGCGGCCCCCGTGCACACGCGCTCGGACGTCGGGAGCGGGATCGGGTTCGTCCACAACACGCTCATGTTCGATGCGCCTGCGAAA
>JAUIIM010000050.1 GCA_030431785.1 Acidimicrobiia bacterium
TCGGCGTCGGTGATGAAGTACGGCGAGATGTAGCCCTTGTCGAACTGCATGCCCTCCGTGAACTTCAGATCGACGCCGAAGGTCTGGCTGTCCTCGACGGTGATGACACCCTCGTTGCCGACCTTGTCCATCGCATCGGCGATGACATCACCGATCGCGGAGTCCGCTGCGGAGTTCGCTGCGACGTATGCGATGTCGTCACGGTCGTCCGAACTGACGATCGTCGAGAGGTCGGCAATCGCACCGACGACAGATTCGACGGCTTCTTCGATTCCACGACGCATCTCCATCGGGTTCGCACCAGCGGCGACGAGACGAAGACCGTCCGTCACCATTGCCTGTGCGAGGACCGTTGCGGTCGTCGTGCCGTCACCAGCGACATCGTTCGTCTTGTTGGCGACTTCCTTGGCGAGCTGAGCGCCCATGTTCTCGTACGGGTCGTCGAGTTCGATCTCCTTGGCGATGGTCACACCATCGTTGGTGATCGTGGGAGCGCCCCACTTCTTCTCGAGGACGACGTTGCGGCCCTTCGGACCGAGCGTCACCTTGACAGTGTCGGCAAGCTTGTCGACACCGGCCTGGAGACCGCGCCGGGCCTCATCATTGAATTGGATTTCCTTGGCTGCCATGCGTAGTCCTCCTAGCCCAGGATTGCGAGCACGTCGCGGCTGGAGAGGATCAGCAGATCCTGGCCATCGTGCTTGACTTCGGTGCCGCCGTACTTCGAGTAGAAGACGGTGTCACCGACGTTGACGTCGACAGGGATGCGCTCCCCGTCCTTGAACTCACCAGGACCCACTGCGAGGACTTCGCCGAGCTGCGGCTTTTCCTTTGCGGTGTCCGGGATGACGAGACCGCTCTGCGTGCGGACCTCGTTCTCATCTTGGGGCTTGACCACGATTCGGTCGCCCAAAGGTGTCAGATTCATTCCGACTATCTCCTTCTTCGGGTTGGCAGTCGGTGCTTACGAGTGCCAATTGTAGCACTGGTGTTGGCACTCGTGTACATCGAGTGCCAGCCAGCCGCTTATGCGGCTGGCTGGCACAGATCTCAGATTCCAGATCCCAGATGTCAGATTCCAGCCTCTGAGTACTCCGAGTAAGGCGGTGCCGCAGACGAATCCGAGGATCGTGGCAGTTCCACCTCATAGGCGAAATCGTCTGGACTCAGAATGGTCACATGGATCGGTATATCCGTGAACTCACGGTCGGTGCTAGCGATGATGACAGAACCGGTGCAGTCGAACTCCAGGAACGGCTCGAAAGCCGCTTCGTCAGGGCAGTGGACGGACCACTCACTCGTGGTGGAACGAAGCGAATCCTCAATGGACCCCGCTATCAGGTCGGCATCGGACGGAAGCGTCAACGATGCCGCCCAAAACAGCACTCCGAGCGACAACACAGCGGCTGTGCCACTGACGACAACGCTGTCCGCCCACTTGAAAGCAGGCCACATGGTTTGGCCAAGCACCTTGGTCGCGTAGTAGTCACGATTCGCGTACAGGGCCCATGGAACGGCGAGCGCTACACCTGAAGGAGAGAAGCCGAGATTCTCCTCAAGGGCGATCAACACCACGGCCGCAAGAAATACCATTGCGGATCCCAAGAGTGCTCGCCTCACCATGCCCTTCGCGAAGTAGTAGAAGGGGCCGAACAAGAGCGCTAGGACGTTGAACATCGCCTTGTAGAACTGCCCGCGTTGCGGACGAAACCGGCCATAGAGATCACCCGACAGAACGCTGATCTCCTCGATCACGGCGAACCGCTGCTTCCACCGGTCGCTTACTGCCACAGACGCAAAGCTCGAGACCGCGTCCCGCTCCGAGCTGTCCGTCGGTAGTTCGGACGGGGGCTGATCCCGTGGATCGACTACACGATCAGGCGGAGGGGACTTGCACTGCGGACAGAAGGACGCGTCCGCGTTGAAGGTATTTCCACATTCGACGCAATCAAGGAACTTCGCCATCGCATGCAACTATGCCACAACGGCGCCGATTGCATCTCCGGCTGCTGCCAGAGGAGATCCCAGATCCCGGATCCCGGATCTCAGCCTCGGAGTACTGAGTACTCAGATCTGGTGGAGGTCCATGGGGTCGATGATGCCGACGACGGTGCCCTGTTCGACGACGACGGCACGACCGGACTGTCCGGACGGGCGAACCATCAGCATCTCAAGCGGTTCGTCGATCGGCACCAGGTCGCTCGGGCCGATCGGGACCATCAGGCGACCGACCGGGATCGCTCCCCACCGGGACGGCGATACGGAGTCGACCTCATCCTGTCCGATGACACCGATCACTCGACCGTGCTCCTCGACCGCCTGGGACCGCAGGTGGCCACCGATCCCGACCAGATCGACCATCCGTGCCACGTACATCGTTGAGGGGACCGCTCGATCGACGCGGTGCATGATGTCGCCGGCGGTGAGTCCGTCCACCGCCTGTGTCAATTCCTCGCGGCGACCGGTCTGGATCGCCGTTGCCGTGAGGAACCAGCCACCGACGAGCCAGAACAAGCCGAATGGGTTGCGCAGCACGAGCATGACGACACCGAGGGCGACCACCGCCCACCCCGTGTAGCGACCGACCAGCGAGACGATGCGGGTCGCAGCCACACGGTCTTCGCCCCTTGCAGCGATCATCCCACGCAACGCACGACCGCCGTCGAGCGGGAACCCGGGGAACAGATTGAAGACACCGATCGCAACATTGGCCAGCGCGAGGGCCCGCGCCGTTGCGGCGATGTCATCACCGGAAGCGAGCAGCATCGCGACGAAGCAGAGAGCACCCAGCCCAATCGATGCGATGGGTCCGGCTGCGGCGATCTTGAGCTCCTGAGTCGGCGTAGGACGGCCCTCGATGATCGAGTAGCCGCCGAACATGAAGAGCCGGATGCCGAGGACTCGCTGACCCTCATGGCGGGCTACGACCGCGTGAGCGAACTCGTGCAGGAGGATGGAGACGACGATCAGCACGCCGGCGACGACGGCCAGCACCAACCCGCGTTCGTTCGATGAAACGAGCTCATCGGAGAGCAGGTGGACGAACACCACCGTGCCGAAGAGCAGTGCGAGCACCGCAGCGGAGGCATCCGCCACGATCTCCACCCCCCGGATCACACCAAGGCGGATTCCCCCGGTCATGACCCCAGACGCATCGATGGATCCACATCGAGCGTCCATGGATCCGGTTCGTGGCCGTCGGTGATCCGGTCCACTGCGACGCTTGCGATCATGGCGCCGTTGTCCGTGCAGAGTGCGGGTGACGGGATGAAGAGCCCAACCCCGCGCCGATCTGCTTCCTCTTGGAACTTCTCACGTAGACGGCGATTGGCGAGTACTCCCCCACCAGCACCGATGACTTCCACCCCGGTTGCCTCGACCGCGTTGAACGTCTTGTCGATCAACACATCGACGATCGCCTCCTGCAATGAGGCAGCAACGTCGGGGCGCGAGGGCAGCGAACCGTCGTCGCGTGCCTTGTCGAGGTACGTGACGACGGACGTCTTGAGCCCTGAGAAGGAGAAGTCATATGGCCGGTCGCGCAGTGCGCGGGGGAAATCGACGGCGGACGGGTCCCCATCGCTCGACTCTTGATCGATCGCCGGGCCACCGGGGAACCCGAGCCCCATGTACCGCGCAAGCTTGTCGAACGCTTCACCCGCGGCGTCGTCGATCGTCCCACCGAGGATCTCGTAGTCACCCCATGCCTTGACGTGGACGATCTGGCTGTGACCTCCACTGGCGAGCAGCACGACCGCCGGTGGTTCGTAGCCCTCGAACGCCAACCGGGGAGCGAAGAGGTGCCCCTCCATGTGGTCGATGCCGTACAGCGGCCGCTGCATGGAGTAAGCGAGCGACTTTCCGTAGGCGTAGCCGACCGTCAGCGCACCCACCAGGCCCGGCCCCCGGGTGACGGCGACGGCGTCGATCTGATCCGGATGGATCCCGGCCTTCGTGATCGCCTGATGGGCCAGCGGACGAATCGCCTCGACATGGGCGCGGGCAGCTACCTCCGGAACGACACCGCCGAAACGGGCGTGCTCATCGACCTGACTGGCGAGGACCGAGCTACGGACGTCGAACCCCTCGAGGACGGCCACGCCGGTTTCATCACAGCTGGTCTCGATACCAAGCACGATCGGTCCGCTCATGCAGCTTCCTCCATCCCGCGCCGGATCACGGAGATACGTTCCGCATACGCATCGGTGTCGATGTCGGTTGCCCACATGACGAGGGCGTCCTCGTCCTGGTAGTAGTTCTTCCGGCGTCCGACCGGCTCGAAACCGAAACGCTCGTACAGACCTTGCGCTGACGTGTTCGACACACGAACCTCGAGGGTCAAGTGGCGTGCCTGCGCAGCGAGCGCCGCATCGACCAGGGCCAACATGAGACGCACACCGACCTTCTTGCCTCGACTCTCCGGAGCGACGGCGATGGTCGTGATGTGCGCATCACCATCGACGATCAGCAGCCCGCCATATCCGAGGATCGAGGTCGTGTTCTCCGCCACGAGGTATCGGCGGTTGTCCATCGCCAGCTCGTCGAAGAACACACGCGGAGCCCACGGGGTGGGATAGATGACCGCTTCCAGCGCTGCGACGTCAGGGATGTCGCTGCGCTCCATCGTGCGGATCGAGACCTCAGCCATCGGGCCACATCCCTTCCGAGCGGAACGTCGACCAGTTGATCTGCACATCGGGCTCGCGCATGTACCGGGGACGGATGTCCTCGGCGTTCGTGAGCTTGTCGTGTCGTGCGAGCATGTCGGAGATCTCGAGCATCGTCTCGGCCGAAGGGAACCTGGGGCGACCACGACGGACGCGGTGCAGACCTGTCCATGTCGCATCGGGGAGGCAATGCCAGTCGCCGACGACGAGCGAGTCGCCCGCTTCTGATTCGAGGATCGCCTTGAAGTCGTCCGGGTCGACGACTTCTGCGGCCCCGTCGGGTGCAACACCGCCGGGGAGGGGTCGGAAGGGCTGGACAGCCACTTGTCCTCGTCGCATGTCCACGACCGGCCAGATCCGGCGTCGACCAGTGGCGGCGCGGACGGCGATCACCGTCAGGGAGGAAATCGGAGCCATCTGTGCACCGACTGCGGCCGCAAACGCTTGGGCGGTTGCGATGCCGGAGCGCAGCCCCGTGTAGGGCCCGGGTCCGACGTCGACGGCGACGAGCTCGATGTCCTCGGGTTTCCATCCCGCGTTCGCGAGACAATGGTCTATGGCGGACACCAGGAACCCGACGTGACCACGCGAGTCGACGTTGACGCTCATCCCCCTGAGCGTCGTTCCTTCCCCGATCGCAACGGACGATGCGGCGGTGGCGGTCTCGATCGCCAGTGTTCTCATGTCAACACCCCGAGGTCCCGCTCGCACCATGCGCCGTGTGGGGTGAACGTGATCGTTCGTCGGTCGTCGACGACGTCGAACGCTATCGAAAGGCGGTCGGCAGGAACTGCGTCCCCGAGCGCCTCACCCCATTCGATCAGTACGGCCCCGTCAGCACCGTCGTCGAGCAATCCGAGATCGTCGAACTCGGCGACCGATGACAGGCGATACACGTCGGCGTGGATGAGCGGCAGAAATCCATCTCGGTACACCCGTGCGATCAAGAATGTCGGACTCGTCACGCGCTCCGGGACACCGAGCCCCTCGGCCACACCCGCCACGAACAGGGTCTTGCCACAGCCCAGACTCCCCGACAGGATGACGATGTCACCTGCCGTGAGCAGCGGGGCAAGACGACGCCCGAGACGCAGCGTTTCATCAGGCGATGTGGAGATGGCTTCGACAGTCATCAGGGATCGAACAGGTCCAACTGTTGGTCGTGAGGGTCGACGGACGGGTCGCCGCGTGTTTCGCTGAGTGTACCGCCACTCACCGCGGGCGCTGTGCCATCTGTCGGCGAACTCCGGCCTTCACCATGGACCGTGAGCAGGTCTACCACCGTTGCGATGTCCGTTCGGATGTCGTCGGTGACCTTCGCTCCCCCTCGGAGTGCCGCGGCAGGATGGAAGGTCGGGACGAGCCATCGGCCCCACCACTCGTATGCCTGGCCCCGCAGTCTCGTGATTCCCGTCGTGGTGTTCAGCAGGAGCTTGGAGGAGAAGTTGCCGAGGGTGACGACGACGACCGGGTCGACAAGTTGGATCTGACGCTGGAGGTACGGCTTGCACGCATCGATCTCATCCGGCTTCGGATCCCGGTTCCCCGGTGGCCGACACTTCACGACGTTGGCGATATAGACCTGTTCTCGCTCGATGCCTTGCTCTGCGAGCAACGTCGTGAGCAATTTGCCAGAACGACCCACGAACGGCAGACCCTGTTCGTCCTCTTGCTGTCCCGGTCCCTCGCCGACGATCATCACCGATGCATCCGCCGTGCCTGACGCAAAGACGACGTTTGTCCTGCCTTCCGAAAGCCGGCAATCCGTACACACGGAGGCGATCGCTTCCAGCTCCTCGAGCGAATCGACCGTCGTGAGATCCGTCATCCTGCCGTTGCGGCCTGACGCACTGCTCTGACCACGGCATCGAACGCCGCCTCGGCGAGGCCGTCGACGTCGACGGACGCATCGGGTACACCCGTGTCGACCACGAATGCGGTGTCGCCGTCGTAGCGCGTGTGCGCGGGGAAGATCGTCGCACCAAGCGCGTCGTGGACGCGGATGGCAACCCGCCGGAGTTCGTTGGGGTTGCCGATCCCTGCGTCGGACACGACGGCGACGAGCGTGGTGTTCTGTGCGACGCCCGTTCCGAATGCGGGAGCCAACGTCCCGAGATGTTCGTCGATCGGACCCTCGACCACATCGCCAACGGCGTTGAGGACGACGAGCGCACCGACCGTCACCGAACCGGCCTTCGTCGCCGCAGATCCGATGCCAGCCTTCTTCACCCCTTCGGGCGGTCCCCACTTGGCGATCGTCGCCCCGGTCCCCGCCCCCACGGAGCCGGTCTCGACCGGTTCCCTCGACCGATTCCGGTACGCTGCCACGCCGTCGGCTGCGGTGGGCCGAACATCGGCCCTCCCCACGATGAGATCGAAGATGATCGCCGCTGGGACGATCGGGACCGATCCGGCTGGTGTCGGGACACCACGACCTTCTCGTTCGAGCTCCGCCATGACGCCGTCGGCCGCCGCGAGCCCGAACGCCGATCCACCGGCGAACACGATCGCATCCACCGGGACCGGCTTGATCGCGTCGCCGAGGATCGTCGTCTCCCTGGTACCGGGACCGCCACCGCGGACATCGACCGCACCGAGATTCGGCGTCGGCAGTGAGATCACGGTCACGCCGGTCATGGCTTCTGTGTCGGTGTAGTGCCCGACCTGGACACCCGGCACGGCGGTCAGCGAGTCGTTCAAGCCGTCCCTCCTACGTATCGGCGCGGGAGTCGCGGTCCGAAGTTGCACACGATCTCGTAGTTGATGGTGTCGAGAAGGGAGGCCCACTCGTCGGCGGTCACGGCTTCGTCTCCCTGCTGCCCGAGGAGTACGACCTCGTCGCCGGCTTCTACCGTGTCCCCACCGATGTCGACGATGACCATGTCCATCGTCACCGTGCCTGCGTAAGGGTATCGCTTGCCCCGGATGAGGACGGAGGCCGATGTGCTGAGTTTGCGTGGCACCCCGTCTGCGTATCCGATCGGAACCGTCGCCACCGTCCCACTGCCGTCCAGAGGTCGGATCCTCCCGTACGACGGGCGGGCACCCGTGGGCAGATCTCTGGCATAGGCGACGTGGCTGACGACACGCATCGCTGGGCGGAGATCGAGGTCGGCACCCGAATCCGGCGTGGGACGAAGACCGTATAGACCGAGCCCGACCCGGCTGATCGTGTGCCGGGTGTCGGGGAGGTCGAACGCTGCGGCCGTGTTCGCAGCGTGGACGATCTTTGGTCGGACATCATCGGCGGCGATCGTCGTGAGGAATCGCTCGAGCGCGGTGTTCTGTCGTCGCGTGAACTCGACGTCATCCTCGGACACCGCAAAGTGGGTGAACACACCCTGGAGCTCGATCCGGTCGTCCTCAGCGATCGAGCGGGCGATGGCGAAAGCCTCCACGGGTGCAGCCCCGACACGATGCATGCCGGTGTCGAGCTTCAGATGTACCGGGTACGGGATGGTCTCGACCGAGGCCGCCGCTTCAGCGAGCGCATCGACGAACGATTGGCGATAGACGGTCGGGGTGAGCGAATGCGCGACGACCTCAGGGATCTCCTCGATGCCGGGTTCCGACAGCACGATGATCGGAGCATCGATGTCGGCTTCACGCAGACGGATTCCCTCCTCGACGAGGGCTACAGCGAGGAACTCAGCTCCACCTCGGAGCGCCGCTTCCGCGCACGGGATGTCGCCGTGACCGTAGCCATCGGCCTTGACCACCGCACAGAGTCCCGAGGGAGCGATGTGCTCGGCGATGACCGAAGCATTGTGTTCGATCGCATCGAGATCGACCTCGATCCACGACGGACGCACGTGTGACTCTCCTTGCGACAGCAGTGTCACCCACGATACAAGGTCCTAGCTCCTGGCTCCTGGCTCCCAGCTCCTGGGTCCCAGCACTTGCTACTTGCAACTTGCTACTTGCCTTGCTACTTGCCTTGCTACTTGCTACTTGCCTTGCTACTTGCCTTGCTACTTGCCGAAGGGGGCAATCGTGGGGCCGAGCTCGGCGAGGAGGTCGAGGACCGTCGGCGTGGTCAGCCTCGAGAGCCGCGCTCCGGCGGCGGCGTGGACGTAGACGGCCGATGCGACAGCGATGAGCGGTTCCGTCTTCATACCTGCCAGGAACGCAGCGATCGTCCCGGCGAGGACGTCGCCCGTACCGATCGTGGCCAGCTCCGGACCGCCGATGTCGACGGCGACGATCATGTCCGGCACAGCGATCAACGTGGGGTTCCCTTTGAGGACGACGATCGCATCGGCCGCCGAGGCGAGCTCCTTGGCAGCATCGGGCGATGGTTCGTCCCCGGTGAGTCTGGCGAACTCGCCGTGGTGCGGGGTGAGGACGGTGACGGGCTCACGTCGCAGCCGCGCCGGGGAATCGATGGCGTTGAGGACACCGGCATCGGCGACGACGGCGCCCGGATAACCGTTGAGCAACCCATCGACGAACGGTTGTGGTGCGGGTTCGAGTCCCGGGCCGACAACGACGCATCCGAAGCGCCCGAGACGACTGATCACGTCGTTGGCATCCTCGGTCGTGGCGACTCCGTCGACATGGATCCGAGGGATCTCGGGTGATTGCGCCCGATACTCCGGCGCGTTGTGTGGATTCACGATGAGGTTCGACACCCCCGCGCCCGCACGCAACGCTGCTTGAGCCGCGAACGTGGCAGCCCCGCTGAGACCGGGAGCTCCGCCGATCGTGGCGACGGCTCCGGCCGACCACTTGTGATCCGTCCGGGAACGCTCCGGCACTTCGACATCGAAATCGTCCAGGAGCACGAGGTTCGGGTCACCCCCTACGAGACCGATGTCTGCGACGATCACGTCACCAGAGTGTTCGGGGCCGTGTCCCAGGATGTGCCCTCTCTTGGGTCGATGGAACGTAACGGTGACATCGGCGACGAAGGCGCCTCCCGACGGTTCCCCCGTGTCGCCGTCGAGCCCAGAAGGGATGTCCACCGCAAGGACGGGACCGCCCGGATCTTCGATCCACCGGACGATGGTTGGACCCAGGATGCCGGAGAATCCGGTACCGACGATCGCATCGATGACGAGGTCGCTGGGGGCAGGATCACCCAACGGTTCGACACGGACTCCGGAGCGCAACGCTCGAGCCTTGGCACGGGCTGCCGGGCCGTCCGGTGGCGGATCCCCGATCGCATGGGCGGTGACCGACGCACCCCGGCGGGCAAGATAGGCGGCTGCGACATAGCCGTCGCCCCCGTTGTTCCCCTTGCCACAGAGCACCCGCACGACCGAGCCGTATCCGATCCCCATCTGGATCGCCACCGATGCGATCGCATGGCCTGCTGCGTCCATGAGCGAGTCGACGGGTGTTGTCGCAGCAGCGTCGACACGCCGCATCTCCTCGACGGTCAGGACGCCGATCAACGGTGCTCCCCCACCGAGACGACGAAGACGAGCGCGGTGTCACCCGTGTGGGTGACGGTGATCTTGAACTCCGTGATGCCGAGCATGTCGGCCCTGGCCTGCGCCTTGCCGGCGAGACGGACACGCGGCGGTCCACCACCCGTGATCTCGACATCCCGCCACGGGATACGTCGCCAACCGGTGAACATGGACTTCATGACCGCCTCCTTGCCAGCGAACCGGGCGGCGAGCCGTTCCGAGGGGTCTACGAACCGTTGTGCGTACTCCCACTCGTGGTCGGTGAAGCACCGGCGTCGAAAACGCTCAGCGTCGCGAGCCAACAGGTGCCGTACGCGCGGTACCTCGGCGAGGTCCACTCCCAGTCCGATGATCTCCATGTCCACAGCATACGGTTCGCACAAACGCGGACCGGAAGGCGCAGTCGTTCAGTCGTTCGTGGGGAATCCGAACCGCTCCCCTTCGTTCCACGCCGCTACCTGATTCCCGTGGGCGGGGATTCCTCCCGCATCCTTCAGCATCCTGGCCATGTGGATGAGGTTCCAACTCATGAACGTCGTGTTCCGGTTGGTGAAGTCGTTGTCGAAGCCCGCACCGTCGTCGCCATACGACGCTCCGGGACCGACTTCGCCGATCCAACCGCAGTCAGCCTGTGGTGGGATCGCATAGCCGATGTGTTGGAGGGCATACAGCACGGTCATCGACACGTGTTTGACCCCGTCTTCGTTCCCGGTGACGATGCATCCGCCCGTCTTCCCGTAGTAGATGTACTGCCCGTCCTCGTTGCGTTGCCCACTGTGGGCGTAGAGGCGCTCGATGATCACCCGACAGATCGACGACTCCTCCCCGAGCCAGATGGGCGTTCCGAGGACGAGGATGTCGGCTGCCTCGACCTTTGGCCAGAACTCGTCGGGCCAGTCGTCGGTGTCGATGCCCGGATCCTCGTCCCGCATGTCCGGATACACCCCGAAGGCGAGGTCGTGGTCAGCGGCGCGGAGATACTCGACGGATACCCCAGCGTTCTCCATGATCGCCATGGACTTCCGCATCAGCGTCTCGGTGTGCGACGGCGCTCGACTCGATCGCTTCAACGTCGTGTTGATGAACAGGGCAGAGATGTCGGAGTAGTCGGGCATGGCACGTCCTTCCGTCGGTTCGTTACCAGTATGGCGCACCGACCGCCACCGCGACTTGCCGAATACGGCTTACGGCTTACGGCTTACCGACTGCCGAGCCTGGGTACTGGGTACCGGTTACCGGGTATCTGGGATCTCACTCCACGGTGACCGACTTCGCCAGGTTCCGCGGTTGGTCGATGTCGTGGCCACGGAGGCGGGCGACGTGATAGGCCAAGAGCTGGAGCGGGACGACCGCTGCGACGGGTGCGAGCAGGTCCTCCATGTCGGGGATGCGCAGCACCACATCGGCATGCGCAGCGATCTCCGCGTCCGAGTCGTAGGCGACAGCGATGATGCGTCCACCCCTCGCCTTGACCTCCTGGACGGCGGAGATCGTCTTGTCATACACGTCACGCTGCGTGAGGATGACGACCACCGGGACATCGTCCGTGATCAGCGCAAGCGTTCCATGCTTCAGCTCACCGGCAGGCATCGCCTCGGAGTGGAGGTAGGAGATCTCTTTGAGTTTCAGAGATCCCTCCATTGCGATCGCATAGTCCAGCCCGCGGCCGATGAAGTACATGTCCTCTGCGTCCGTCACGAGGTGGGCCGCCTTCTCGGCCTCAGCCTCACGTGAGAGCACTTCTTCGAGCGCTCCTGGCATGAGATGGAGCCCGTGCGACACCTTGGCAGCGAGCTCTGAGTCGACCGTTCCACGTGCGGCACCGATCCGAAGTGCCAGGAGATACTGGGCGATCAGCATCGCCATGTACGCCTTCGTCGAGGCCACGGAGATCTCCGGTCCGGCTCGGGTGTACAGGATGTCGTCGGCATATCGCGACAGCGTCGAACCGACGACGTTGGTGATGGCAAGCATGCGAGAACCCTTGTCCACGGCCAGCCGAGCGGCCGCCAACGTGTCAGCGGTCTCTCCGGATTGCGAGATCGCGATGGTCAGCTCGTTCGGTCCGATGATCGGGTCGGCGTACCGAAGCTCGTGGGCGTACTCGACGTTCGCCGGCAGGCGGAGAACGCGGCGGAAGATCTCCTGACCGATGAGACCGGCGTGATACGCGGTTCCGCATGCCGTGATCCACACACGCCCGATGTCTGCGGCGTACTCGTCGTCGAACCCGACATCTTCCAGCCAGACGGTGCCGTCTTCCAGCCGGCTCGCCAGCGTCTCCGTCACGACGGCCGGTTGCTCATGGATCTCCTTGAGCATGAAGTGTTCGTAGCCACCCTTCTCAGCCTGCTCGGCATCCCAGTCGATCCGCACGACTTCGCGGTCCACCGGAGCACCGTCGATCGTCTCGACCGTCGCTCCCTCGTCGGTGACGATGACCAGCTCGTCATCCTCGATCACCATGAAGTCGCGGGTGTGGTGGAGGACCGCCGGAATGTCCGAGGCCAAGAATGTCTCCCCATCACCGAGACCGACGACCAACGGACTGATCTTGCGGACAGCGACGATCTTCCCCGGTTCCCTCTTGGTCATCGCAACCATCGCATAGGCGCCCTCGGACAACGCCACGGTACGTCGGACTGCAGCGACCAGGTCGCCGTCGTACTCGCGGGCGACGAGGTGGGCGAGGATCTCGGAGTCCGTTTCGCTCGCAAACTCGGCACCGTCGTCCAAGAGTTGCTGTTTGAGGGATTGGAAGTTCTCGATGATCCCGTTGTGCACGACCACGAACTCGCCCGACGGGTCCGTGTGGGGATGCGCATTGGCGTCCGTCGGAGCACCGTGGGTGGCCCACCGGGTGTGGCCGATACCGATCGATCCACCGGTGGGCTCGGACTCGAGCAACGACTCGAGATTGGCGATCTTGCCTCGGGCCTTCCGGACCTGGATCGAGCCGTTCGAAACGGCGATGCCCGCTGAGTCGTAGCCTCGGTATTCGAGTCGTCGGAGGCCGTCGACGAGGATCGGAGCCGCTTCCTGCGGTCCGACGTAACCCATGATTCCGCACACGCGCGTCATCTCCTTGTGTCGTCGGATCGGAGATTCGCGGTGGGTTCCAAGTCATGGACCCGTCACACCGGCTCGGCCTCTGTTCCCTCGATCACTCAAGGGGTTTGTTCCGAACCGTCACGGTCGTGACCGACCGAGAGGGCATCCGCCGAACGTTTCGATACTCCCTCTTCCTCGTCACCTCGGGTTCCCGAGGGCAGGCGCTGGATCAGCATCTCCGCATCCGTATTTCATATTGTCGGATGAAGCCTAGGCGGCTTTATCGGTTTCGCACGGAAAGGACGGAAACGAAGTCTGGATCGTCGGATTGCCAGACTTCCGGATTCCGATCATCCGACAATCCGAACATCCGATCATCCCAAGCGGGTCTCGATCATGCCGGCGACGCTGCGGGCGATGTCGTTGGCTTCGCCCTCGGTTGGCGCTTCCACCATCACCCGGATGAGCGGTTCGGTTCCGGAGGGTCGCACGAGGATCCGGCCACGGTTCCCCAGGGTCTTCGACGCCGACTTGATCGCATCGGCGATGTGGGGATCGTCTTCCCACCCGTCCTTTGATGCAACGGCGACGTTCGTCAACACCTGCGGAAGTTCCGTCATCACTGTGCGCAACTCACGAAGTTCCTTGCCCGTCCCCGCCATGACCTCCATGAGCCGCAGCGCGGATCGCAGGCCGTCACCGGTCGATCGGTCCTCGAGGAGGATGTGTCCCGACTGCTCGCCGCCGACCACGGCCTTGGTGGACCGCATGGCCTCGACGACGTGCCTGTC
>JAUIIM010000159.1 GCA_030431785.1 Acidimicrobiia bacterium
AGCAAGCCGATCCCCAAGGAGAGCGGATGAGAACGAAGCAATTGGTGATCGCAATCGCAATTGCGATACTGGGTCTCGCTGCGTGCGGCGGAGAGACCAGTGGCGACAGCAACTCGTCGTCCGAGGCAGGCGTTGACACCGGTGAGAGTGGTGAGACATCGACCGTGAGCGCCGACGTCGTGAATCCGCAGCCGCCGGGACATGCGTACGCGTCAGTCGACGGACAGGAGTTCACGTTCGACAAGCCTTCACCGAGCAGCTGTGTGATCGAGCCGGACAGGCTCACGTTCGGCTTCCTTCTCACCGAAGAAGGGGCCGATCTCGCCGGAGGCGCTAATCGTTCGGACGGGACCTGGGTGGGCGATATCGCAATGCGCACCAACGCAGAGGACGGATTCTCGGGTCGCTATTACCCAGACGAGGGCGCGATGGACACCGGCATCGCAATTGATGGCGACAGCATGTCGTTCACGGGTCCGATGCTGAAACAGCCCCGCAACGACGGCACCAATCCGCCGCCCGTACCCGTGGGAGAAGGAACGATCAGCGTGACCTGTCCCTAGGGCGCGCTACTCCGGTCGCATGGTCGGGAACAGGATGACGTCGCGGATGTGGGTTGATCCGGTGAGCAGCATCACGAGCCGATCGACTCCGATACCGAGACCCCCGGTCGGCGGCAATCCGTACTCGAGCGCGAGGATGTAGTCCTCGTCGATCGGATGCGCTTCGTCGTCTCCGGCGGCTCGGGCAGCGACTTGGGACTCGAATCGTTCTCGCTGGTCGAACGGATCGTTCAACTCAGAGAAGGCGTTGGCGTACTCCGCTCCTGCGATGAAGAGTTCGAAACGCTCGGTGACGTGTGGCTTCGACCGGTGGGCACGTGACAGGGGCGACACCTCGATCGGATGCTCCGTGATGAAGGTCGGCTCCCAGATGGTGTGCTCCGCCGCGGCGTCGAAAATCGCCTCCACGGTCTTCCCGCTCCCCCAGTGGTCTTCCGGTTCGACGCCGTGCTCCCGAGCGACGTCGACCAGTCCGGTTCGCTCGTCGTCATACGACAAGTTCTCTCCGATGGCTTCGTTGACCGCATCGAGCATCGTGACACGCCGATAGGGCCCGGCAAGGGAGAGGGGTCGTTCGTCGAGCTCGACCTCCGGGGTGCCGTTCACGCGCACGGCGCACGCCTCAAACACCTGCTCGACGAGCACCATGATGTCCTCGTAGTCGGCGAATGCTTCGTACGACTCGAGCATCGTGAACTCTGGATTGTGGGTGCTATCGATGCCTTCGTTGCGGAAGATGCGACCGACCTCAAACACCCGCTCCATGCCACCGACGACGAGTCGCTTGAGATACAGCTCGGTGGCGATGCGGAGGTACATGTCGATGTCGAGTGCGTTGTGATGTGTTGCGAACGGACGGGCGGTGGCCCCTGTCGCCTGTGGCAGGAGTACCGGTGTTTCGACCTCGATGTAGCCACGGTCCTCGAACTGTCGACGCAGCTCCGAGATGATGTTTGCTCTGGCCACGGCAGTCGCTCGTGCATCCTCATTCACCATCAAGTCGACATAGCGACGCCGCGACCGGGTCTCGATGTCCTTGAGCCCATGCCACTTGTCGGGAAGTGGCCGGAGCCCCTTCTGGAGCAGCTCGAACGACTCGACCCGGACGGAGAGCTCTCCGCGCTTGGTCGTCATCACCTCGCCCTCGGCGCCCACCCAGTCACCGGCATCGAGTGCACCGAACCCTGCGAACGCCTCATCGCCCAGGGTGCCTTTGTCGACGAAGAGTTGGAACCCGCCATCGAGGTCCGACATCACCGCAAAGATGAGCTTTCCCATGCCACGCGTGTTCATAAGTCGCCCGGCGACCCGCACGCGTTCACCGGTCTCTGTTCCCGGATCGAGGTCGGGGAAGCGTCGTCGCAGATCCGCTGAGGTGTCCGACCGGTCGAATGCGTAGGGGAAACCACCGTCCTCAACCGCTTTGCGGTACTTGCGGACCCTCTCTCGAGTGAGCGGATGGGATTCGAGGCTGTCCGAATCGTCCGGCTGGTCCGGTGCCTCGGGCGGAGTTTCGGTCATTCGGGATCCTGGTTGCGTTCGTAGATCATGCGCAGGCCTTCGAGCGTCAGGTACGAATCGACCGTTGACACGCTTCGGCAGTGCGGCACGATGGTAGACGCAAGTCCGCCGGTCGCCACTCTCGTGACATCCTCATCGAACTCCTCGGCGATTCGTTCCATGATGCCGTCGACCATGCCTGCGTGCCCGTACAAGGCACCGGACTGGATCGCCTCGACCGTCCCTTTCCCGATCACCGAGCGCGGCGGACTGAACTCGACTCTCCTCAGCGCCGCAGTCCCCGACACCAATGCATTCGTCGCGATCTCGAGGCCCGCAGCGTCGACTTCGTCCTCGATCATGACGGCCCTCGAGGTCACCCCCTCCACATCCGCGGTCGGCTGACGCACGCGACAGGCGCCGACACGCTGGTCGTCATCCTCCCTGGCCTGGGCGCCGTGCCAGAGAGCCCGTACTGTCAGGAGCTGGCCAGGGCGTTC
>JAUIIM010000051.1 GCA_030431785.1 Acidimicrobiia bacterium
CGGTGCACACCCTGGTGATTCCCGCCGGTGCCTACGACCTCATCGAACAGGGGGAGAACCCGCTCGAGATCCCGCCGACCTGGAGCTTTCTCGCCGACGACACCCTCGTGCTCGACAACCAGGACGACATCACGCATGTCCTCGGCGCATGGACCGTGCCACCGAACACGATCCGAAGCTTCGAGCTCCAGCCCGCATACGGTGGGTTCTTCACGTGCTCATTGCACCCTTCCGGTGCGATCACGCTCAACATCGAGCCGCGGGACTATGACTTCCGGTTGATCGCCGCACCGACCTTCGGATTCGGGCTGTCCGTGGGCTTGGTCCTGTGGATCGGGATCTCGGTGTCGAGGGCGATGGGCGGCAGCCACGGAGATCCGTATCGGCGCGATGAGCTTCCTTCCAACGGGGGCGACGACAGCGAGTCCGAGGCGCTCGGGATCTGACCCAGGGTCGTTGCGGCAGGCTGGATGTTTCACCGGGCCGGCCCCGGGGAATCTCGTCGTTGCTGGGCTCGGTGGAGTAGCGTGCCGGGAATGAACCAGGGGAGCAACCTAGGGATGAACCGCAAGGACCGCGTCGTGAAGCGGATCGCCGCTTGGTCGATCAGTCTGCTGTATCGCCGGTTCGAGGTACGCCAGGCCCCCCGTCTCACGGAATCCGGTCCCGAGCTCGCCAACGCCAGCCACTTCGGAGGGTTCAGCGATCCGTTGATCCTTGCACATGCGATGGACCGCCTTCCACGATTCGTCGCCCGCGACATCATCTGGAAGAACCCGGTCGCCCGGTTCATCATGAACCTCGTAGGAGCGATTCCTGTTCACAAGCCGGAAGACGGTGGAGGATCGTCGAACGACCAGATGTTCGCCACGGCCTACGAGCGCCTCGGCGACGAAGAGTTGATCACGATCTTCCCCGAAGGGATCACCGTTGACGACCCTTCGATTGCTCGGATCAAAACAGGTTCTGCTCGGATCGCTCTCGGTGCGAGAAGCGCTGGTGTGGAAGGCATCAGGATCATCAGTGCAGGGATCCACTACGAGAACAAGGCCTCGCTTCGCTCCGATGTCTTCGTGGACATCGGGTGGCCGCTGGACCTCGACGCCACGCTCGACGAGTGGGGTGTCCCACCGGAAGCGGCTACTGCGGACAATCGCGAGCTGGTCCAGCGCCTCACCGAGGAGATGGAGCTACGTCTCAGGCTGGCGGCGCCGGATTTTGAGGACTGGCGGACGGCACGATCGCTGTCGGAGGCGGCGGCGATCTCGTTGCGTACCGGTCGGAGGAAGGACGTGGTCGGACACGCCGACCGTGAGCGCATGGCCCGACTCCTCGATGCGGCCGATGAGGAACGACGCACCGGCGTCGTGGATGCTGTTGAGAGCTACCAGCGTGAGCTGGACGGTGTCGGGGTCTCCGACGCAGTGCTCGTCAGCGAGCTCAATGATGCGCGCAAGTTCTCCTGGTTCTTGCTCCGCACGCTCGTCGTGGGACTCCTCCTCCTGCCTTTTGCCATTGTCGGGCTGGTCGTCAACGCGATCCCGATGGCGATCGTGTGGCTTGTCGGGCGTCTCAGGGTGTCGGATGCGATGATGGCGACCGTGAAGCCGATGGCGGCATTGTTTGTGTTTCTTCTGACGTGGGGAGCGTGGGTGGGATGGGCGTGGCTTCAGATCTCGCCGGCGGGTGCGGCGGCGGCTGCTTTGCTGATGCCGGTCTATCTGTTCGCCCTGATTGCGTGGTGGGAACGCGTCGAACTCGTGGCGATCGCTCTTCGGGGGCTTGGTCGGAGTTTCAAGGTGTCGAAGATCCACGAGGAGCTCATGACCCAGAGAGCAGCGGTCATCGAAGCAGTGGTTCAGGCGCTCTGAAGCTTGCCGAGCCCGATCGATGTCGCACGGTCGATCTCGCTCGCCCGTAGGGCATCCTCGACTCGTTCCATCCGTTCGCTGTCGGCGGGGAGCCCGTAGGCGAAGGAGATGAACGAAGCCAGGTCGGCACGGTAGTCGTGACCGGTGGAGCGGAACTCGCCGGGGATCACGGTTGCCGCGTTCTTGGTGTCGATGAGGCCCTGGAAGAAGGAGACCACGGGAAGCCAATGCTGGGCGCTGCTCGTTCCGCGTCCTCGGTCCTTCGGCTCGAGCCATGGCGGCATCTCGACCATGTCGGATGCGGCAAACTTCGTCACCGGGTCGTTGTCGTGGTTCAGGAAGGTGACGACGCCCGGCTCGAGTCCGTTCAGATCGGCAGGGGAGTCGAATACCGGGGTTCCCTCGGAAGTGAGCTGCTCGAACAGCTGACTCCCGTTCGGCGTCCCCACCCACAGTGCGAGATCGATGATGAGCTCGTTCCCATCGGATGCCCGTCGTGTCCCTTCTTGACCTGCGATCGCCCCGAGGCTCTCCCCGTATGCGAGAAGCTGTGCACCGCTGCCACGACTATCGATCTCTTCACGTAGGCGTCGGAGGAGGAGGGCGTACACGTTTGCGGCGTCGTCGAGTTTGCCCAGCGAGAGCATCGAAGGGAGCGAACCGTATTGGATGGCCACCGTTGCACAGTCACCGTCGGTGAGGTATTCGAGCGCTTCCGCAGTGATGTAGTTGACGTAGCCCGTCCCTGCAGGGCACGCGGCGAGTAGCCGCGACCGCTCGAACCCGCCGAGACGGTCGAGGTCACGGATCGCTGCTTCAACGCGTTCTTCGGGTGTCGGCGCCGTGGCGACTCCGACGTAGACCCGCACCGGTGCCTTGGGATCCGTTGCCCCGGTGACATCCCTGATCGAGGATGGGGACGAGGTGCAGCTCACGAACCGGCGACCTTGGAGCCCGAGGGTCGAGAAGGGGATCTCGCTTCGGGGGCCGCCGCCCGCCGTTGGTAGCTGCGGAGGATCGGCGTAGGCGACCTCCGTCGCTCTGTTGCCAGCGGAGATCTTCGCAAACGCCGTCGCCGCCCCCTTCTTGAGAGCAAATCCGATTCCCGCTGCGACAGCAGCGGATCCTGCAAGCGAGAGGGCGGACCGGGCGAGGGGTCCGGCGGCGAGTCGTCGTGCCAGCAGCCCACCACCGCGAACCAGTCCGGTCGCAGCGGTGAACGCTGCTGCAGCCCCGATCCCCACGGCGGCCGACGTCGCGATGTCTTCGGCGGTTGGGATGTCGGTTTGGGTGGAGATTGCGTCGCGAGCCGTCTCCGCGACCGAGACGGCCATTGCGCCGGACCCTGCGACCTTGACAAGTGCGTTCCGGTCCGAATCGATCAGATTGGCAAGGGCGACCGCTGCGGTGATCTCCGTTGCGAACTCGGTCCACCCACGCGCCGTCGAATCACCTGCGTCCGGCGTCAGCTGACGAGCGCCCGTCGATGCCATCCCGGCGGAACCGAGCAACGGCGTCGCGAGGGGCCGGGGAACGAGATCGATCGCCAGAGACGCAGCGGCACCGGCGACGGCACCACCGACGATGGCTCCGCCGACGATGAGACCTTGGTCGATCGGCGATCGAGGCATGAGACTCGGTGTGTACGCGCGCGCTGCAAGGCGAGCTGCGGCTCCGATACCCGAGATGACTGCTCTGCGGCGACGCCCCACGTCAGTCGCCGATTGCCGAAACAAATGCTGATGCGATCGCCAAGATCACACCGCCGAGGAGCGTCGACTGCCATCCGTCGGACGTGACGCCGAGGTCAGCTGCGTCTGCGACCCAGATGACCCCAGCCATGAGGATCACATTGAGTACGAGAGAGAACAGGCCAAGGGTGACGATGCGAATCGGGAGGGTGAGGAGGCGAGCGATCGGCCGGATCAGTGCATTCACGAGACCGATGATCACCGCGATGATGAACAGCGTGAGCCATTCCTGGTTCCACTCGAGTCCGGTCACCACGGCGAACGTGACCCAGACGGCGAGCATCATCAACCCGGTTCTGATCAGGAGCTTCATAGAGAGCACGATAGCCGAAGTCGGGTCGTCGGTTGGCCCGACGGTCGGGGACCGAGCGTCGCTGAGGAAACAAGCTGTCGGCCCGGGGCCCAGGGCGTATACTGGATGACAAGGAAGGTGTCTGATGCGACCGAAGAAGCCGATCAAACCCGGCGACCTCAGTCAGCCGGTCGGGAGTTCTCGCGGAAGCGTGTGGAAGAAACACGCCGGACCCGAGTTCGCATCCCAATACGAGCCCGACGGATCCCTCCTGATCGACCCCGTCACCCAAGAAACGGTTGCAGAGATCGACCTCACCGACACGGACAACGTCTCGATCGAAGTCGTGATCGATTCCCCCGAGACGTCGCCGGACCAGCCTGCCCCACGTCCGATCGTTGACCAACCTACCTACACGTGGCTCTCGGAGCGTTCGATCGAAGGACGCACGTACCGACGAACCGACCGACGAGCACTCGTCGTGTCCGGTGGAGACAGCGCCTAGCTACAGGCGTCTTCGAGTCGCTCGAGCCCCAGCTCGGTGATTGCACGCTGTGGGTCGCTGATGACCAGATCGACGTGCTCATGTACGAGCTCGATGTTCGGGACACGTCCCGGTTCTCCGTCGTCGCGGAACTTCAGGTGGTAGTCCGGTGGGATGAAGCGGACAGACACGATGTTCTCGAGGTCGATCAACGGTTTGAGCTCGAGAAGCTCGGGGAGTGCATCGATCGGGATGTCGGTGATCATGGTGTCCTTGATCACGTTCGCAAGCGTCTGGAAGTTGCGGAGAAGGTCGATCGGATCGGCCTGCTCGACCATCGCCTCGATCACACACCGCTGCCGGTTCATCCGGAAGTAGTCAGAGTCCTGGTTGCGGGTTCGCGCATAGGCAAGGGCGAGGTGCCCGTCGAGCGTCTGGAGACCTGGTTCGATGACGATGCGTTCGGTCGTCACCCCGTCCTCGTTGGGATACTCCTCGTCGACGACCCGACTGGGAATATCGATGGTGACGCCCCCGAGGGCATCGACGATGTCCACAAAGCCGACCAGGTTCACCATGGCGTAGTAGTGGATGGGGATCCCGAGGAACTCGGAGATCACGCCTTTCACCGCGTTCTCGGATGGGGTCCCCGGCCCGGGGAACGCTTCGGGATAGTTCTCGCCGGCTACCCACAGTTCGTTGATCAGCTCCGGGTAGCACGTGTAGCCACAGTCCCAGATACCCATTCCTTCCGGCAGCGGAACCTGCGTCCAGTTGCGTGGGACTGAGAACATCGCAGTTTCGCCGGTCGTGGGGTCGATTGACACCGTGATCATCGTGTCGGTCCGGATTCCGGTCCGCCCCACACCGAAGTCCCCGCCGATGAGCAGGATGTTCATACGCTCGTCGCCGAGGAACCCGCTGGATGTCGGGACGGTGGTGGACGACGTAGCGGTGGTCGGGACGGTTTCGCCTGTCTCCGTCGTCACCGGGGGAGAGGTCACCGGAGGGGACGTGGTGGTCGAGGAGGACGACCCGAAGACGGTGGTGATCAGGTCGTATTGGATCACGTCGTAGTAGCCGAACACGGCGTGTGGGACCAGGAGGAGGAGTGCGAGTCCGAATCCGGCGAGGACCATCGTCGTCCCGGACGGGCGTGTCCCCGCGGGGAGTTTCGCCCGCGCCGTGCGATACGCATCGTCCGCAGCCCAGATCCGATACCCCAGGAGGGCGATGTTGCCGATCATCATCAGGGCGAGTGAGCTCGGTTGCAGCCACAACTTCGCAAACGCGATTTCGTCGCCGAAGAACACGAACAGCAGGATCATGAGGATCGCATCGACCGCGAGGAGGACTGACCCCTTCCGGCGGTCGCCAGCGATGAACTGACCAACGCCCGGGATGATCGCGGATGCGATCGCGGCGAGGACAGGTTTGGAACTGGTGGGGGAGCTGGGAGCGCCGGTCATCGCCGATGATGGTATGCGCGACCACTCAATAGTGGTGGCAAATCGGAGTTTGAATGGGCACGCCCGTACGCTCCCCTCGGGTACGATCGCTTCGACCCAACGAGACTCCCTTGACCGAAGACGAAGAGAACCAGAATCAGCCCCAGCCCATGGGATCCCGAGTTTCCCGCTACGCATACATGCGTCGAGACGGGACGCTCGACATCGTCATCGGCAGCCTCGTCGCAGGTGTCGGGAGCTACGCCTTCCAGTTCATCGCTGGCCGGTCACTCGGCGAGGAGCGATTCGCCCCGATCGGCGTGTTGCTCACGGCCCATTTCCTCGCCTTCCTGATCATCCTCGTACCGATCGAGCAGTTCGTGATCCGCCGTATCACGCTCGGTGCGAAGGGCTGGGTGGTTCCCGCTCGCGCCGTGGCCCTGGCGATCACCACTGCTGTCGCGGCGGCCATCACCGTGTCCGTGTCGGGTGACGAGTACTTCCGCTTCACCGATCGGTCGACGCTCGTGTTGTTCGCCTTGGCCACGGTGGCGACACACTTCACGTTTGCGGTGGGTCGCGGCTATCTGGCTGGACGTCGACGGTTCAGTGCCTACGGTCGGTCGTCTGCCGCAGCATCTCTGTTCCGTGTCGCCATTGCGATCGTGATCACCCTCACGGTCGATTCGATCACCGGCTTTGCGTGGGCCCACATCCTGGGTCCGCTCGTCATCTTCGCGTGGCGGCCGTGGGCGCCCCCTGAGCGTTCGACGCAGCCGGCGAGCGAGGACATCGAAGACGACCAGTTCCTGCTCTCCGGTCTCGTGCTCTCGGCCGCGGCATCTCAGGCGTTGCTCCTGGCGAGCCCGCTTGTTGCCTCACGGCTCGGGGCATCCGATACCGAGTACTCGATCATCTATGCAACCTTGCTCGTGGCACGGGCACCGCTCACCATCGGGTACAACCTCATCGCCCGTGTGTTGCCGTCATTCACCAACATGGCTGCCGGGGGAGAACGCCGTGAGCTCCGTGCCTGGGCTCGCGGGATCGGCGCTGCTGGAATCGTGCTCTCGGGCATCGGGGCCCTCCTCGGTCTGCTCCTCGGGCCGCTGCTCATCCGATTGACGATGGGCGCCGGCTTCGCACCGACGCCGGGCATCGCCGCCATGGCGGGTGCGTCCGTGGTCCTCGCCGGTGCGGGGTTGTTCATCGGTCAGATCCTCGTGGCCAAGTCACAGCCACTCCGTCTGGCCTCTGCGTGGCTCCTCGCCTTGATCGCGGCGGGGATCTCGTTGATCTTCCCTCTGGGGGACCCGGTGTCGCGGGCCATGATCGCGCTGCTCCTCGGTGAATTCGTTGCACTCGGAGGGCTGACGATCGCGGCGCTCATCCCCGATGCGGACGAGGTCGGTATCTCCCACGGGTACCAGGTCGCAAAGCGCACGATGGACATCGCTGGGGCGATCGTCCTGCTGTTCGTGGTATTCCCCGTGATCCTCATAGCCGCGATCGCCGTGCGCTTCGATTCGCGTGGTCCGGCCTTCTTCCGGCAGGAGCGCACGGGGCGCAATGGTGAGACGTTCTGGATCGTCAAGCTCCGAACGATGAAGATCGGCGTCGGAGACGACGTGTATCGAGATCATCTTCGACGTCTTGAGTCCTCCCTGGCGTCTGATGACGACTACACGATCCGCATCGACGATGACCCGAGGATCACCGGGGTCGGAGCCATACTGAGGAAGTGGTCGATCGACGAGTTGCCGAACCTCTGGAACGTCCTGCGTGGATCGATGTCGCTTGTCGGTCCCCGTCCGATCGTCCTCGAAGAAGCCGAGCTCATCGGTCTGGACCATCCTCGATTTCAGGTCAAGCCCGGGGTGACCGGGTACGCCCAGGTCCGTGGCCGCGACCGGATCAGCGCAGCACAACGACTCGAATGGGATGCCAAGTACGTGGAGCAGCAATCCCTGAGGCTGGACGTGCAGATACTGCTGGCAACCGTCGGAACCGTCGTCTCTGGCGGTGGTGGCGGCACGGATGGGCAGGAATAGTCCTCCCCTGGGCGTGTTGGTAGCGGTATGGGATTCGACACGGATGCGGTCATACGACGCCTCAACGACGGCGACCCGCTCATCGCGGTCGTCGGGGCAACCGATGCACCGGGCAAGTACGGGGGCGTGATCTACCGCCACCTGAAGGAAAAGGGCTATCGCGTCGCCGCAGTCAATCCCGGGCGTTCCACGGTCGACGGCGACATCGCGTATCCGTCGGTGGCATCGATGCCGGAGCCTCCGGACATCGTCAACTTCGTCGTACCGCCCGCGGTCACGCTCGCCATGGTCGAAGAGTTGTCCGGCGGCGATTCAGTCCTCTGGGTGCAGCCCGGTGCCGGTGACGAAGCCGTACGGCGACGCCTGTCGGTCCTCGCGGCACCAGCGATCATGGATGCCTGCATCATGGTCGTGTCGAAGCGGCGAGTGACGGCCTAGCGAGGCATCCTCTTCGTTGCTGATTTGGGTTTAGGGACGCCTAAGGTTTGTTTGTGACGTTGGTAAAGAGCCGCACCCTGAGGGGTGTCTTCATCGCCCTTGGCTTCGTGTGGGTCGGGATCGCCTTTGCAGGCGTAGCCATACCCGGCATCCCGACGACCGGTCCGATCCTGCTCGCTGCCTTCTTCTTCTCCAAGTCGTCCGAGCGATTTGATTCGTGGCTCGTCACGAACAAGTACTTCGGCTCGATCGTCCGTGACTGGCGCGCCGGTGCCGGTTTCACTGTGGTCGCAAAGACCGTGGCCGTCACGGCGATCGTGATCTCGTTCGGGATCACGACCTGGTTCTTCCTCACGAATCCGTGGGTACGTGCGGGGATGTGGAGTCTTGCGATGGCGCTCGCTGTGTTCATCGTATCCCGACCGACGAAATCGACGGCAATCGATCCTACGGATCAGATCAGCCTCGAGCACACGTAGCCGACCGCTCGGGCCGTCGAGTGCCCCGGTCTAGGGTTTCACCGTCCGACCGAGGGCTTCCATGAGGTCGTCGACGCGCTTCGTGATCACTTCTTCGAGTTTGTCGAGCGGTACCTTCGTGCCGTCATCCAGCTCGATGAGCGGATTCAGATCAGCATCCTTGAGCTCTGTCAGCTTCTCTCGGGCTTCGCGGGCCTTGCCGGCAGCAAACAACATCTTCTGAAGCCATCGCGCCTCACTGTCGCGTTGTTTGTCGATCTTCTGCTGCAGACGTTTGTCCGCCGTCGTCATCCAATCACCCGTTTCTTCTTGGCTGGTCTCAACGATATCGCGTCTGCGTCCGATGCCCGACGACCGTGACTAGTGACCGCTCCGCTACACAGAGTAGTCAGGATGGTACGGGCGACCTATAGGGAAGCAAGGGGTTTGTGCCGTACCATGCATGCATGATGCAGACAACCCGCACCCTCTCCACGGCCATCGTCGCCCGATTCCAGTCTGTGATGACGACGGAACGCGGCGCCGGAATGGTCGAGTATGCCCTGCTCATCGGTCTGATCGCACTGGTTGCAATCGTCTCCGTCACGGCATTCGGCGGTTCACTCGGTTCGAAGAACGAGGGAATCAGCGGAAGCATCCAGGACGCAATCGCAAACCGCTGAGCCCTAGTTCGAGTCCTCAGCCTCAAGGATCGTGCGAGCGGTTGCTTCGTCGTCGGATCGCACGACGAGCCGAACCCCGCTTCCAAGTGATGACATCGACGGGAACGACCCGCCGGCGTTGTCGGTGAGAACCCGTGCCTCAATCCCTTCTGCGGCAAGGTGCGCTGCAGCCGTCCGTGCGGAGAGCTCATCTGAGAAGTGGCCGATGACGGCAGGCTCGTCGTGTTGTTCCATGGTGTGAGCGTACAGCGTCGACGCAACGCTGGGCCGGTAGCATGGTCACGATGAACACGGTTGCGGAATTCCTCGAATCCCTCGAACATCGTGTTCCGATGCATGCGGCCGGCTCATGGGATCCTGTGGGCCTCCAAATCGGCGATCCGGCGGCACCCGCATCCCGCGTCGGTGTGTGCCATGAGGTGCTCGACTCGACCGTTGCCGCGGCACAAGACGATGCGGTGGATGTGATCGTCACGTACCACCCCCTCGTCTTCTCGCCGACGACCTCGCTTGTCGCCGGTCCCGGCGCGGTAGGGACCGCAATCGAGCTCGTGCGCAGGAATATCGCCCTCATCGTGGTGCACACGGCGTTCGACGTGGCGAGACCCGGGACGGGAGACGCCCTCCTCGGCGCCCTGGATCTCGCCGCTGCCGGATCGTTCGGTCCGGTCGACGATGAGGGCGGGGCGGACATCGGGCGCATCGCGCATCTCGACGAACCGCTGTCGGTCGATGCGGTCGCATCGACCTTGGTCGCCGCGACCGGGGCTGCACCGCGAGTCGCTTCGCCGGAACCGGGAGTGACGATCCGATCGATCGGTGTCGTCCCCGGGTCGGGGTCCTCGTTCGTTCCCGCTGCGACGGAACACGTCGACTGCTTCGTCTCCGGGGACATCACGCACCATTCCGCCCGGTACGCCGTCGAGCGCGGGATGAGCGTGATCGACATCGGACATGCGCCGTCCGAACGCCCGGGTGTCCAAGCGCTGTACGATTTGGTCGTTGAGATCGCCCCCGAGGCGGTTCGCTTGGAAGGCGATGGACACCCATGGAGGGCATGAAGTGGATGTGATACGGAGTCTCGGGGATCTGTTGGACTTGCAGGAAGTCGACTTGGACATCGACCGACTCCTTGAAGAGCGGTCCACCCTGCCGGAACTCGACGCCTACAAGGCGGCGCACGAAGAGGTCCAGCGCATCGAGCGCGAGAAGGCAGAGGCAGACGAGGCGCAGACTGCGGCGGACCGGGGTCTCCACAAGTCGAATGGCGAGCTCGAGATCCTCGCCGACAAGGCGGCGGCCGAACAGAACCGTCTGTATGCCGGGGGGATGTCGGCGCGCGATGCCGACTACCTGCGACGTGAGGTCGAGATGCTGTATGCCAAGGTGTCGTCGATGGAAGATGAGGTCCTCCACTTCATCGAGAAGAAGGAAGAGTGCGAGGCACTCGTCGCCAAGTTGGCTGAGGAGCTCGCCTCCACGACCGAGGAACGTGACGAGCTGCGCACGGTGATCACCGAGAAATGGCGTGTCATCGACAAGCATCTGGCGGTCAAAGAGGAGCGAAAGGGCGCGATCATTCCGTTGGTCGAGCCGGATCTCCTCGCGCTGTACGAGGATCTCCGCGAGTCACGGGGTGGTCGGGTCGTTGGCCGATTGATCGACGGGGTCTGTGGCGTCTGCAATCTGCAGATGTCGGCCGCCGAGGTCGCTTCTGCGCTCAAGGGTGATCCACCTCGCTGCATCCACTGCCGAGCGATTCTGGTCTCCTGAACGATGCTCTTCTGGCACGCTGGTGCCACCGTCGCGTTTGTGCGGTATGCGTTTCGCGACCCGATGATGGATCTTCGGTTCCTGCTCCTGGGGGCGCTGCTTCCTGACCTCATCGATCTCCCGGTGGGCATCGTCGCGTGGGACCGATTCGAGTCGGTGCGACTCTTTGCACACTCTGTCCTGTTCTTCGCCGCAGTTCTCGTGGTGGTGCTCGTCTTCACGAGTCGGGGTCCGAGGCGCAAGCAATGGATCCTGCTCTCGGTGGGATCCATCGCACATCTTGCGCTTGATGCGATGTGGGCGGAACCGTCGACCTTGTGGTGGCCATTCCTGGGGTGGGAACCCGCAACCACCGGGTTCGATACCTATGGCGCCTATCTCGGTGAACTGCTTGCGAATCCCGTGATGTGGGTCGGGGAAGCCGTGGGTCTCGTGTACCTCGGCACCTTGTTGGCACGTGCCCGGCTGTCCGATCGCGAAGCCCGCACGAGGTTCCTCCGCACCGGGGTCATCGACCTACGTATCGACTGAGCGTTTCCGGAACAGGGTGATCGTCCGCAATCCCATCCTTGCCGCCACGACGATCAGCATCACGGCGAATACCCGCTGAAGCGTCTCCTCGTCCACGGACAGGGCCACCCGTGCCCCCGCAATGGCTCCTAAGACGCCTGCCGCGGCCAACGGTACGGCCAAGGCAACGATGATTCGCCGTTCCCGTGCGTGCCCGATCGTGGCGATCACGGTCGTGACGACGATGATCGCAAGCGATGTTCCCTGAGCAGTCTGTTGGTCGAGAGCGAAGAGTGCGACGAACGCTGGGACGAAGATGACCCCGCCCCCGATCCCGAGTGTTGCCGCAAGGGCCCCACCGAGGAGGCCGAGCAGGATGAACCCGATTGTCTCCATCACAGCCACATCCGAACTGCGGCGACGGTGATCACCATGGTGAAGACCCCCGCAAGGGCCCATTCGGGTACCAACTCCAGGTACTTGGCGCCGAACCATGCGCCGACCGTGGATCCGATCAGGACCAGCCCCGCCACCGCCCAGTCGACGGATCCACCGATTCCGAACGTGAGCAGTCCAGCGCTGGCGGTGACGGAGATCGTCGCGACCGACGTTGCCGAAGCACGAAACTGATCGACGTTCAGGATGAGGATCAGAGCCGGGACGATGACGACACCTCCGCCGATCCCCAAGAGACCAGAGAGAAACCCGGCCACTAGGCCTATCGCCACGGCCTTCGGCCATTGCTCCCGCATCGTCGACAATCTAACAGGGCCGCTAACGGCAGCAGCTTGTAGGCTTTCGGGCATGTTCCGGCTCCCCATGTTCAGTCTGTGTATCGCGTTCGCGCTTGCGATGACCGCGTGTTCATCGGGTGCGACCGACACGACCTCCCCGCACACCACGGCAGAAGGAGCGGTGGTTTCGTGGATCGAGGCGGTGGATGCAGGGGCGACCGAAGAGGCGTCGGTGTCCGTCCATCCGGAGACGCTGGCGCTCATCTATGCCATCGAGAACGACGTGTCCGAGGGTGATCTCGCCGACTACCTGTCCCATGGCGTCCCCTTGGATGTCCAATCGTCGTATTGGGAGTCGTTCAAGACCGGCTTCAGCGACTTTGCGGATGCTCCGCTCTCGACGCTCTCCGTCGGGGCGGCCGAGCAGTACGTGAGCGAGGGCCAGACGTTCGCCTCCGTACCGGTTGCGAACGGGACCGGAGGTTCGAGCGTCATCATCGTCCGGCAACGGCCCGACATGACGTGGGAAGTCGACCTGGTCGCCACCCTCGGTGACGGGTTCACGACGCTGCTCCTTGACCGCTTCGAGATGCTCGGTGACGGCCCGTCGGCAGACCGCATCCGCATCGCCTACGTCGAAGTGGTAGAACCTGCGATGTGGGCAGCGATGGCTGACGGCTCGTTCGGCGATGCGTTCACCCGTGGCGCCCTGTCCTTGATCGACGCGATCGGCGGGGCTGAGATCGAGGGCTAGAGTCCTCGAAGCTCGGGTAGAACCTCGGAGCCGAGCATCGCGATCGTTTCTTCCTGGTCCGTGGACGTCGTCTGGATCGCAACGATGTCTGCTCCGACCGCGGTGATCAACGGCGCATACACATCGACGTAGTCGCTCGCCGTATGCACGTGGCTGTACAGGTCGAGGATCTCATCGCGGTCCATCTCGTCTGCCCGTACACGGAGCTCCATGGGGTCGACTGCCTCGAGTCGGCCGGGGGCACGCAGGCCTCGCCAAGCTCCCAAGG
>JAUIIM010000160.1 GCA_030431785.1 Acidimicrobiia bacterium
ATCCTCTTCAACCCGGAGCTGTGGCGCAGCTAGCGCGGGCCTTCGGCCCGAGATCCCCGATCCCCGATCTCAGATTCCAGATTCCACAATCCGACAATCCGACGATCTGGTATCTGAGATCTGACTTCTGATATCGAGATACGCCCTTTGCATCTACCGACGGGTTCTATCATTCCGCGATGAGTTCGGGGGTCCCGTGGACACGGTGATTGAGATTCGCGGATTGCGGAAGGTCTACTCCGGTCGACGGGGACGCAAGATCGTTGCCTTGGAGGCCTTGGACCTCGACATCGCACGGGGTGGTGTGTACGGGTTCCTCGGACCGAACGGTGCCGGCAAGACGACCGCCATTCGCTGTGTCCTCGGGCTCGTCGCCCCGACTGAGGGATCGATACGGCTCCTCGGCGCCGATGTCGCAACCCAACTGCCTGAAGTCCTCGACCGGGTAGGTGCCCTCGTCGAGTCGCCGAAGTTCTTTCCGGCGTTTTCGGGTCGCCGCAACCTCGAACTGCTCGCCAGCGTCCGCGGTATCGACGGTCAGGCAATCGACGCAGCCCTCGCCGAGGTTGGGTTGACTGATCGGGCCGATGACAAGTTTGCCGCGTACTCGCTCGGCATGAAGCAGCGGCTCGCGGTAGCCGGCGCGCTGCTGAAACGACCCGAGGTGCTCGTGCTGGATGAGCCGGCGAACGGCCTCGACCCCGCCGGCATCCGTGACATGCGCGATGTGATCCGTCGATATGGGGACGCTGGCAACACCGTGCTCGTTTCGAGTCACCAACTGAGTGAGATACAGCTGGTGTGTGACGCTGTTGCGATCGTGAATCGAGGAAGGCTCATCTCGGCAGGGAGGGTTTCGGACGTCCTGGAGGGGAGAACGCAGACTCTCCTGGTCACGATTGACGACGCGAGGGCGGCAGTCGAGGTCTTGACCGCCGAAGGCTTCGCGGCACACCTTGGGGCGACCGAGGACACGCTTATCGTCGAAGCCGGGTCGGATCAAGCATCGACGGTCAACCGTGTACTGGCTTCTGAAGGTCGGTACCTGCGCGGCCTCCACGCCGAGACGGCTTCGTTGGAGTCTGTCTTCCTGGAGCTGACCAACGACGGTGAGGAACGGCCATGAGGCAGCTCCTGAGCGTCGAAACGAAGAGGATGCTGTCACGTCGGCTCCCGTGGATCATGGCAGCGGCAGTTGCATCGGTGATCGTCTTTTCCGCCGTGACGACCTTCGCGCGGTCCAGCCCCGACAAGCCCACCACGGAGGACCAAACCGAACGGATTGAGCAGGAGGTCGCGAGGTGTCGGGCTGCGTCGATCGATGAGTGGGAGGCTTGGGAATCGGGGAATCCCCAGTTCGAGGGAGATGCCGGATACGACGAGTGGCTCTCGCAATTCGAATCGGGCGAGGAGCTCGCCGACGAGAACTGCAACCCGGCGTACTTCTCGTATGAGGTCCACGATCCTCGCTTCTGTCTGGTGTCGTTGTACGAACCCACGGTGCAATGGCGGCAGGTATGTCCTGACATCGATGATGTCGAGAACTATGTATGGACCCCCGCTGAGATCACCATCGATGGCGTGGTGTACCTGACACCAAAGCCGCCGGCCCAGGGCGCGGTGCCGGCAGCAGGGATGGCGATGCTCGTCCTCGGTGTGATACTCGGGGCGTCGTTCATCGGGGCCGAGTACTCGGCAGGCACGATCGAGACGCTTCTGTTGTGGGAGCCTCGTCGATCGCGTGTCCTCGCGGCGAAGCTCACCGTTGCTGCCGTAGTGACCTTCGTCGTCGTCGTGGCGCTGCTCGCCTTCCTGGTCGTCGTGATGCTTCCGGTTGCCGCTGTGCGGGGATCCACGGCGGGGGCGGATGGCGAATTTTGGCTTGGCCTCGCGAGCGTCGTGCTGCGAGCCGGTGCAGCTGCAGCTGCGATCAGCGCCATCGCCCTCTCGGTGTCGACCGTTGCTCGCAACACGGTCGCCGGTGTCGTTGCACTTCTCGGGTATTCGGCGGTCAGTCCAGCGCTCAGCAGCACGTTGCTGCGGGGATTCCGTCCGTTCGACCTGACCGAGAACCTGAGCGTGTTTGTCGGAGGGGGCGAGGTTGGTCAATGGGTCAGCTACAACGGCTACTACGAATCCGTGGCGCATCACGGTGTTGTCGGAGCCGCGATCGTCATCGCTTCCTACGTCGTGGTGTTCGTCGTCGTCGGTCTTGCCGTGTTCCGTCGCCGCGACGTGGACTGAATCCTCACGTTCGGATCGGTCGGATGCGCCACCTTCTCGGACAATCCGACAATCCGACGATCTGGTATCTGAGATCTGACTTCTGATATCTCGGACCGAAGGTCCGTATACTCTCCGCCGGTTTCTGACCTCATTCCCAATTGGAGCGATTCTCTGTGACGAACCCTGATCTTTGGCTGTACATCGCCATCGGACTCGGCGTAGCAGCGTTGCTCCTGGCAGCCGTATACGGCCGTCAGGTGCTTGCTGTTTC
>JAUIIM010000004.1 GCA_030431785.1 Acidimicrobiia bacterium
GGCCGCCGGGGTCTTTTCGGCCCATTGGCGCGTCCGAAGGGTTTGGAGGAACTGATCGAGCTGCTGTTGCTCGGCGACCAAGTCGGAAAGGATTTCGCGCATCGACAAATTCTACCGTATGCACGGAACTTGCCGGAAAGTGGTCAGTCGGAGAACCCGTTGATGGCATCGATGAGTTGCCGCAGACGGCCGTAGGACCGCCGATCAAAGGCCAGCTGGATCCGTGGCAGGTCGACGACATCATCCGTCTCGATCTCCGCTTCCGTCGCCTCGATTCGCTTGATCGTTCCCTCCGTGAGGATGTCCGAGAAGTTGGACGCCAGCTGGGCGACTTCCGCGTCGGACAGTTCCCGGGTGAGGCGGAGGACGAGCTTTCCGTTCACGTACCGTTGGGAGTGATAGTTCCGGAAGAAGCCGGTGACCTCCTCGATCGCTTCGTCGATGGAGTGGGTGACCAGATACAGGCTCGAGTCATGTGGCGAGATCATGCCTTGGTCTTCGAGCATCGTGCACAGCGAGAGCCACGAATCCCAGTAGCCGGTTCCCTCGACATCGAGCATGACGATCGGGTGGATGTCGGATTTGCCCGTCTGCACGAGTGTGAGCAACTCGAAGGCCTCGTCCATCGTGCCGAACCCGCCCGGGAAGAGTGCGAACGCATCGCTCTCTTTCACGAACTGCACCTTGCGAGTGAAGAAGTACTTGAAGTTGATCACGTTCCCCGGCGACAGGTATTCGTTGGCCCCGGCTTCGAAGGGGAGACGGATGTTGACGCCAAAGCTTGCGGCCGTGCCCGCCCCCTTGTTGGCCGCCTCCATGATCCCGGGCCCCGCTCCCGTGATGACCATCCAACCGTGGTCCTCCGCCATGCGACGCGAGAACTCCTCGGCGAGGCGGTAGTTCGGGTCGCCCGGTGGCGTCCGCGCCGAGCCGTAGACCGCGATCTTCTTGTGGCTCGCCCACGGTGAGAACACAAGGTGGGAGTAGCGCAACTCCTTGAGCGCAGTATTCATCAGCTTCACCTCGCCGCGGTCCGTGTTGTCCTTCACGAGTTTGAGTGCGGTGTTGATGATCTCCGCGACGAGATCTTCGTCCCTCTGTCCCTCGGCTCCCGAGGGCACGACCGAGGCGATGAGGTCGTCGATGCGTTCGGACAGCGTTGGTGTGGTCGGTGTCTCGGTCGTCGGTGAGCGGTCCTCGGTCATCCATCCTCCGTGTTCCGGTTCGGCGTAGGGACCAAGGTAGCGGTGGTGGTATCGTCGCTTACCGATTGGAGGATTCGCCGTGGTCGAGCGCGTCGACGTGACAGAGGTGGGGTTCGGCGTCCTCGCCGATCTTGCGGGGCGCTCGATCGTCGAGTCCGGCCTCGACAGTGGTCTGCATCCCGGTGACATCGCACATGCCCGCGTCGGGGGCTTACGCGCCTACGACCCGTCCGAGGTCTTCCCGGTGTGGGCGGTCGATGGTGATCCCGTCGCCTTCGGTCTCGTGTGGCCGATGCACCCTTCTGCCGACCTCGTCATCCCCGACCACCTCGATGATCCGACGTTTGAGGCGATCGTCGATGACGCAGTGCGCTTCGTCCGAGGGACGACCAACGAGGCGACGATCACCGTGGAACCGGCACAGCGGCGCCTCGATGCAGCGCTTGACCGTCGGGGATTCGGCCCGTCGAAGGACGAGTACATGATCACCGAGCAGCTGCTCGGCGATCTCCCTGCGGTGCCCGAAATCGGCTACGAGATCCGCGGGGCGACGCTGGACGATGTCGAAGGCATCGCTGCTGCCCATCGGTCCGCGTTCGGCAGCACGTGGACCCCGGACGAGTACCGGACCTACATGACAACATCGCCCTACCTGCCGGAGCGCGAGGTGATCGCCGTTGCACCCGACGGTACGGTCGCCGGATTCGCCGTGGTATGGATGGACCCGATATCGAACGTCGGCTACTTCGAGCCGGTCGGCGTACACAAGGGCCACACGCGCCGTGGCGTCGGGACGGCGGTGCTGACGGCGGGTTTGCACCTCATGCGTTCTGCGGGCATGGAACGTGGATGCGTGCTGTACGAACTCGATTCTGAGAACGAGCCGTTCTACACCTCGGTCGGGTTCAACGCCGTCGGCGTGGTGCGCTCGCGCCGCCGGGTATGGGAGGATCCGACGAGATGACCATCTCCATCGACTCAGCACGGGCATTGGACGCCAAGGACCCACTCGCCGGCTATCGGGAGCAGTTCCACCTCCCGGCGGGGCACGTCTACCTCGACGGCAACTCGCTCGGAGCGGCTCCCCGCGCCGTCTTTGACGAGATGGAGACGGCAGTACGGGACGAATGGGCCGAAGAACTGATCGCAAGCTGGAGCGGTGCGGGATGGTGGATGCTCGGTGAACACCTTGGTGACGACATCGCCGGTCTCATCGGAGCACCCGAGGGGACCGTCGTGGTCACCGACACGACCACGGTCAACATCTACAAGGCGCTACACGCAGCCGTGTCCGTGCGCCCGGGACGGACACGGGTTCTCACCGAGCGCCGCGGATTCCCAACGGACTCCTATGTCGCCGAGGGCGTCGTCGAGACGCTTCCGGACGTGGGCCTGGTACTCGTCGACGTCGAAGACGAGGGGTTCCTCGCATCCCTCGACGGCTCGGTCGCCGCAGTGCTGATCAACCACATCGACTACCGGACCGCCTCGCTCAGGGACATGCAGCGGTTGACGGACGCTGTCCACGAGGTCGGCGCAGTTGTCGTCTGGGACCTCTGTCACAGTGCAGGCGTCTACCCGGTGGACCTCACCGGATGCAACGTGGACTTCGCCGTCGGATGCACGTACAAGTTCCTCAACGGGGGACCGGGGTCACCGGCATTCATCCACGTTGCCGAGCGTCATCTCGATTCCGCCGTGTCCCGGCTGCGTGGCTGGTGGGGTCATGCGGACCCGTTTGCGATGGAAGAGCACTACCGGCCGATCGAGGGGATCCGGAGATACATGGTCGGGACACAACCGATCCTGTCGATGCGTGCGCTCACCGCCAGCCTCGACATGTATCGGGACGTCGACCTGGAAGCGGTCCGGACGAAGAGCATGTCGCTGACCTCACTGTTCATCGATCTCGTCGAGCAGGAGTGCGCCGGGCACGGTCTCGAGCTCTTCTCGCCTCGCGATGCTGAGCGTCGCGGATCGCAGGTGTCCTTCTACTCAGAGAACGGTCGTCCCATCATGGCGGCGATGGCGGCCGCAAAGGTTCACGGTGGCTACCGCGACCCCGGTGTGATGCGGTTCGGGTTTGCCCCGCTGTACATCTCGCATGCTGATGTGTGGGAGGCAGTCGCTCGATTGAAACACATCCTCGACACCCGCGAATGGGCCAAGCCCGAATACGCCGAGAGCGCAATCAGCTGATTGGTCCGCTCAATCCCGGAAGTTGACGTATTGGAGGGGGAGGCGGTAGTCGAGGCCCTTCACGGCGGCGATGACATCCTGGAGATCGTCGCGTTTCTTGCCGGTGACGCGCAGCTGGTCGCCCTGGATGGCGACCTGAACCTTGAGTTTCATGTCCTTGATCTCTTTGGTGAGTTCCTTCGCCGCGTCCTGTGCGATCCCTTGGTTGAGGGTGTACACAGCTTGGCTGCGGCCACCACCGGCCGGCTTCAACTCCCCGCCTGCGATCGCCTTGAGGGACACGTTCCGTTTGACGAGCTTCGACTTCAGCACATCTGCCGCGGCTTCGACGCGACCGTCGGAGTCTGACTCGATGGTGATCGAATCTTCACCGAGCTCGATCGTCGAGTTGGTGCCCTTGAAGTCGTACCGATTGACGATCTCGCGCATCGCCTGATCGACGGCGTTGCGAACTTCTTGCATGTCTACTTGAGAAACGATGTCGAATGAAGGCATGACCCGAGACTACCGCCCCTGTCGGGCCTCGGTTCGGACGCGAGAGAGGGGGCACCGAGCCGGTGCCCCCTCTCTCGTCGTGTCGATTCGGTTGCTTGGTTAGTTGTCGAGCTGCGACGTGTGGGCGATCGGGGCTGGCGGAGTGAGTTCATCCAGTGGCGCCCATACGGACTTGACATGGCCGACGAACAGCGTGGCCGTTCCGCTCGTGGAATCCGTGTAGATGACGACACCCACCCCGTTGTCGACGGCTTGCTCGACCTCGACCGTGCGGCAGCCGGTGGAGAACTCTGTGTTGTCTTCGCCAAGGGACGGTGCAACGACGCCATTCCAAAGCTCGATCCTTGTGATCGCTGCATCCTCGTTTGCGCTTTCGATACACACGGTCACACTCTTCAGGCCGTACTCGACACCGTCGAACATCAGCGGCGCCGACAGTGGCGCCGTCGCCGCACCGTCCGCTGTGATCTCTGCGCTGCCAGCCCAAGTGGTGATGCCCGAGGTCTCACCGAATGCGTACGGCACGAACTCGGAACCATCGGTGATCATGACGAATTCGCCGTGGCTGATGGATTCTTCGAGGTGGCGGGTCGCGATGACGGCTGCCTCGGCTCGGGTGATGGTGCCCTCAGGGTCGAAGGTGCCGTCCGGGTAGCCGGTGACGATGCCTGCGTCTGCGGCCTCGCAAACGTACGAGAAGAACCAGTCGCCCGGATCGACATCGGTGAAACACGAGACGGCTGCGGTTGCTGCGGCTGACATCGCAAGCGTTCCGACGGCTACTGCGGCGGCCGCGAGGAGCGCCTTTGTTCGGCGTGTGAGTTGCATGGATTCCTCCTGTGGTGCGTCTGGCACCATTTGGTAGTTGTCCATGCATCGGCATCGAGCGTGGAAACCGAAGGAGTAATCGTGCTCATCGCCGCTACGGAACCTGTTCGCCGGCGTCGATGGCGAAGTGCGTGCCACCGGACTGCTGGACTGCCCAGTCGATGCGTGCGTTCGCCATGGAGTTCCCGAAGTCCGAGTGGACGAGGTCGTGGACCGGATAGGTTCGCTCGGGTGCGACCGCAAGCACGAAGTCGATCATCTCGCCCATCTTCATCCATGGGGCGCTGGCAGGAACCGCGAGCGTGTGGACCTGCACTCCCGGCACCTCGAGGCTGTCACCCCCGTAGAACCACGTTCCGTTGACGAGGACTCCCACGTTGTCGATGAGCGGGATCGAGGAGTGGATCTCGGCGTGGGTCCCGCCGAAGAACTCCAGTTGGAATGGCGCGGCGTCGACGGTGTCGCCGGGAAGAACGACACGCACATCGAGATCGGGAGCAGCGTCCGCGATCGCTTGTGTCCCGACGATGACCGCCTCCGGGTTCGCTTCCCCGATCGCCCGAACGTTCTCGGGGAGCCAGTGGTCGCGGTGTTCGTGGGTGATGACGACGGCGGCGACGTCGGTCGGTACGTCGTCGAACGCCGTGAACATTCCGGGGTCGACGATGACTTTGGCTCCGTCGCGTTCGAGGATCTGACCTGCGTGCTCGAGTCGTGTGATGTTCATGGAACCGAATCTAGTTGTCCCGCATTACGCTCGGAACCCAACACCGTGATTGGAGCATGACTGTGAATATTGGGGAACTAGTGGTCGGAGGACCGATCGGCTGCCCTCCGTCGACCTCGTTGGTCGCAGCAGCGTCGAAGATGATCGCCGAGGGCGTCGGGTCGTTGGTGGTGTTCGACGATGAGGAGATGGTCGGCATCATCACGGACCGCGACATCGTGCGGTCCGCGGCAGACGATGCGTTGCACGGGCGCACCGTCGCTGACGTCATGACGCCGGAACCCGACACCGTGGAATCCGATCTCACCGTCGCCGAAGCCGTCGAGTGGCTCAACGCAACCGGCTACCGACATCTGCCTGTCGCTCAAGACGGCAAGCTCATCGGGATCGTCAGCAGCAAAGACCTGCTCTGGGCGGTCGCCGACGTCAGCTAGCCGCCGAACGGATCGCCCTCGGGGCCCTTCCGCACGACGGCAGACCAGACGGTCTCATAGTGGTCCCGGTCGTACTGGTCGATGTGGGGCAGGATGAACTCATCCCACGCACGCCGCATCGGGTCCGGTGCGTCGGCATACATTCTCAGCCCAGCTGGATATCGATCCAGGATCGTACGCAGCGACATCGGTGTCTCGACCCGCGTCCGTGAGTCGCCGGCTGAGAACGACGTGTTGATCTCCACCGCAAGTTTGGCGAGGAGGTCACGCACCTTCGGATCCATGTCCGGATGACGTCGCTCGATCATCGTCTGAAGCTCTTCGTCACCGGGGAACGCCTTCTCCCAGATGATCCATCGGTCGGCGAATGCCTTGTTCAGCGTCTGGGTGCCGGCATAGTCGCGCAGGTCGGTTGGGTTGAGCGTCCCGAAGATCCGCACGTCGTCGCGTAGACCCACCATCTCGCCGGTCGGGAGCTCGAGTGCCCGATGGCGGTCGAGAAGACCGTGGAGGGCGAACAACGTTTCTGCTCCGGCCGCGTTGAGCTCCGACAGGTTCACGATCGCAGGACCGCGGAGTGCTCGTGTGATGTCACCGTCCTCCCAGCGGCTCTCCGTTCCTCCCTTGCCGTCACCGTGGAGCTTGACGGAACCGATGAGTGTGATGTCCCGGACTTCACCCGTGAGGGGGATTCGGTAGTACGGCGTCTTGAGGCGGGCAGCGAACTGCTCGAGGTCGTGGTCCTTGCCCGTCCCCATGTGTCCGCGCAGGGCGAGGTGGAGCGGTGACTCGGTGAAGTGGCTCCTACGGATCTGCTCGAGCCGCGCGAGGCGATACAGCATGCCGAGGTCGACGTAGTACGGGTCCTCGGTCGGGATGTGATCGAGGCGCGACTCGTAGTCGGGCAGGTCGTCGGCGATGTCGGCAGTCGGCAGCTCGACGTCAGGACCGGCGCCGGTCGGGTCGGTGAAGACGATGGTTTCAGCCATTGCTGGGTTGCTCCGTTCGTTGATCGGGGACTTGGAAACAGATCGGGATCACGTAAGGCTCATCTCGTCGAAGGCGCGACCGCCGGCGTGGGCCCACCACGCATCGGAACCAGAGGACACGATGGTCCGGTACAGGGTCGAGCGGACTCCGTCGACCATGGCCTGTGCGAGTTGGAGGGGCTGTTCGACGACCTGGGCCCGTGAGTAGGCAGCACGCACCGTGTCGTCGCCGATGCCGATACCGAGGACCGTCGCACCGGCGTGTTCGACATCTGCGACCGTTTCGGCGAGATCCTGTACCGACCCCCGGGTCATGCCATCGGCGAGGACGACCATGATCCGATGGGTCGCATGCTGGGCTCCGAGACGTTCTGCAGCATGGGCGACGTTGAACTCGTCGACGTTGGCGGCCTTGTCGAACATCGATACCGGCGGGGTGCCCGCCGGGTCCTTCCGGGCATCTCGGGCCGCGTCCTTCGGGGAGGCTGCGGTGTAGAACAGACCGGCGAGAATGTCCTCGGCGGACCGCCAGCGTTGTGCGAACGACTTGATGAAGTAGTGGTTCACGGTGCGGGTCAGGCGTTCTGCGTGACCACCCTGGGTCTGTCGGAGCCCGGCCGTTGCCTTCGCACGCATGTCGCGGTACGACTCCTCGGTGTCGCCGGGCTTTGCGACGAACGACCGATTGAAGATGGCGAGCTCGAAGTCAATCTGAAGCTCGTCGGCGAGCCGAGCAAGTGTCCACGCACCGAGGAGTGCCGCCGCCATCGCCCAGGGAGCCTTCCTCTCGCCCGATGTCGCACGCGGTTGGAGCATGGAGGCGGAGCCGTCGACGAGCAGGCTGACGGCATACGAGCGGCGCGATGGCAGGTCACGGCGCTCGAACATCCGCTCGTACAGACCGGCACCGAGCAACAACGGTGTGTAGGGGGAGAGGTCGCCGGCATCGAATCCGGAACGGAGCCCTCGGCGCTGGTTCGCCAGGAACAGTGGATAGAGCTCACCGGACACGCGGTGCTGGGCGACACCCCAGTCGGCGCTCGCCCGCTGAAGCATCTCGCGCCCCTGCGGCGCAAACGCAGCAAACGATGTGGGGAAGTCCGTGACGAGGAGCTTGCCGCCCTGTCCCGTCGGGAGGAACACGGTCGGGGCGGTGGAGACGGTCATGAGTTGGTCTGTCGCAGGGTCTCCTGCAGTGTCCGCTTCGCCCTTGATCCCGTCCTGTGCGGACACCGCCTGTGCAGCCTGTCGGGTTTGTTCGTACGAATCGCGGTCGGCAAGCGATGGTGTCACCAACCGAACGGCGTCGAGCGTGTTCGAGATCGACGATCCGTCCATCTCGTTCGCTGCCTTCTTCTGGGCCATCGTGGCCGCACTCGTGTCCTGGACGAGGTTGTGCATCTTCGCCACCGACAGCAATTGGAGTGCGATCGTGCCGACCGACCATGCGTCGTCGACATCAAATACCGGGTCGAGGAACGCCATGGCATCGTCGAGGGCGTGGGCGACGTGTGGATCCAGCCGTTTCTGGACGTCGTTGCGCTCCTCGTGGCCACCGACCACGAGAAAGATGGCAAGGGAGAATTGGCCGAGCGGACGTGCTTGCCCCATGGCGTGACCGACCGAGGTGCGATACAGGTCCTTCAAGACCGATCCGGCGCCGGGGTACGCATCGAAATGGATTCGCTCCTGGCGGGCGTCCTCGACCGCGAGGAACAGTGCCTCCGCGGCAGGACCCCCGACGTGGTTGAGTGCTTCGAGCACGGTGACCGCAGTGGGGTCGACCTCGGTATCGTCTTCGCTGAAGTCCTCGTCGTCGATGTCGGGGCGAAGCTCGTCCTCCTCCATTTCTCCCGTCTGGAAGAGCGCGATCGGGACCATGAGCCCTTCCTCGTCCTCGGGCGCCCCTTCTTCTTCCTCTTCCATGAATGCAAGCCACTCCTTCGGGAGCGGGCGTTCCTCGTCGAGGTCCGTTGCGATGAGATGGATCGCCTCGTGGAGGGCAGAGGTCAAGGCGACTTCGGAGGGGGTAACGGGAGCCGAGCGGGCGTAAGCAGTCTGGAACGTGCGTGGATCGATGACGATCGCATCGGGTGTCGACGCCGCCTGTGTCCCGAGCCGAACTTGGAGCTCATCGTTGCCGGACAGGCTCCGCGCAAACCGCGTCACCGCAGGGGCCACCCGCTGGTAGCGGGCGACGACCGCTTCGATGGCGCGTTCTTCCGGAGGTAGGATCTCCTGGAGGACGGATTCGTCTCGTTCACGCATCAACTCACCATTGTACGGGCGTTCCCGATACCTGATGACTGCCGATCGTTCAGCAGCCCCCGCCCTACCTCGGCTTCTGGCGCAGGCGTTTCGTCTCCGACCGGTGGCGTTTGTCGTCGAGGCGGCGCTGGCGCGCTGCTCGCGACGGCTTGGTCTTCTTCCGCGGAGGCGGTGGCGGCTTTGCGGCCTCCTCGAGCATCGACTCGAGGCGGCGCAACGCCCGCTTGCGGTTGAGGCTCTGGGACTTGGAGCCATCCTCCACGACCCGGATCTCAGGACCCAGACGGTCGATGATGCGGTCTGTCACCGCATCGGAGAACGTATCGGATGCCGCGACGTCGAAACGTAGCTCGACCCGCGTCGACGCCCGGTTCGCATGTTGTCCCCCCGGCCCGCCCGTGGGTGAGAAGGACCATTCGAGCTCGTGTTCCGGGATCTTCACCGTACCCAGACTACGCCGGCGTCCTCGCCGAACGTATCAGCTGCTTGCCTCGTCAACGAACGCGATCAGTCGACCGAGGAAGTCGGCACCGTAGACGTCGATGAACGTCTGCCCACTCGGGACTCTGGGGAAGACGAACGCATCCCAGAGGTCATTTATGTACGGCTTGAGCCGGTTGGGGATGCCGCCCGAAGAGCCGCCGTCGATGTGCATGACATACACGGGCTCGTCGATCGCTGGTAGATCGGCGACCAGGTCGTTGCCGTTGCGGGACAGCGATGGGAACAGGAGCGCGATGCCGTCGAAGTCCACGTCGTCGGACTGCGCATCGACGTTCACGAGGACCGGACCTGAGCCCCACACGGCCAGTGCGACGATCGTCTCGTAGCCTTCGTCGACGAGGAACTGGTATGCCGCCTCGATGTCGGCCTTTGAATCGTTGGCGAATGCAACGCCGGGGCTTTGGCCATGTCCACGGAAGTCGGGGGTCAGCACGGTGTAACCCGCTTCGACCAGCCCCCACGGGTAAGGCCCGAGGCTGGTCGAATCCTGCGGGCCGGACAGCTGGGTCTGGATCATGTGGGTGTAGAGCACCGCAGTCGAACCGCCGGGCCAATAGCGTGCGAAGAGGTCGAGCCCGTCTTCTGTGGTGATCGTCACTTCCTCGAACGGCGGTTCTTCGACGGGAACGACGGCGGGGACATAGTCGACCGTTCCGGCACTGGTGGTGGTCTCCGATGGAATCGTCGAGGCCGATCCACCATCGCCTGCGTCTTCCGAGATCGTGGTCGTGGCACCTTCGACGGGTGGGGTGGCGGCGGTCCCACCGACACTGATCGAGCTCGAACATGCGCCGAGCATCAGGCATGCCACCGCAACGAACGGTGCCAAGCGACGTCCGAAGCGGGAGGTCTTCTGCTGTGCCATCTGGCTCCTTCTCTCATGGTGAAAGAGCAGGAATCGTCGATTTTGCGCGACACGAGCATCGCTTGGGCCCGTCGTTCCTATCATCGGCTGCACATGGAACATCACCTCACCACCCTGGCCAATGGTCTCAGGGTCATCACGCACACCATGCCCACCACTCGATCCGTTGCGATCGGGGTGTGGGTGGATACCGGGAGCCGGGACGAGTTCGGTGCCGAAGCCGGAGCCTCCCACTTCCTCGAGCACCTGCTCTTCAAGGGATCGGACGACTGGTCGGCCCGGAAGATCTCCGAAACGTTCGACGGGATCGGAGCACGTCACAACGCATTCACGTCCAAGGAGTACACATGCTTCTGGACCCGCATGCGGGACGAAGACCTCCCCGTCGGGCTGGAGGTGCTCGCCGAGATGGTGCAACGACCCGCCTTCCGGGAGCATGAGATCGATTCCGAGCGCAGCGTGGTCCTCGAAGAGATCAACATGAACGAGGACGATCCGACGGACGTCGCGCACGAGCAATTCATCACGGCGTTGTGGTCCGGCCACCCGCTCTCACCGCCGATCCTCGGGACCAAGGAATCGATCACGACCATGTCCCGTGACACGATCCACGACTACTGGAAGCGGCGCTACTCGCCGAAGTCGACGGTCATTGCGATCGCCGGTCATCTGCCCGACGACATCGACCACCAGGTGGAAGCGTTGTTCGGTCGGTGGGAAGGTCCAGACCTCACCCGGGACCTGATCCCCCCGACGGTCTCGGCGAACGTCCAGGTGCGGCGTCGGGACACCGAGCAAGCGCACCTCGTCTTCGGAAGTCCTGCGTTCCCCCGAGACGACGAGCGACGGTTCGCCCTCATGCTCGCTGACCACGTCCTCGGAGGCGGCATGTCTTCACGGCTGTTCCACGAGATCCGTGAAGAGCGCGGACTGGCGTATGCGGTCCACAGTTTCCGTCTTCCGTTCACTGATGCAGGTGCGTCGGCGATCTATGTCGGGACGACACCATCCCAGACCGACGAGGTGTTGCGGATCGTGCGTCATGAGATCGACGAACTGATCGCCCATGGGCTCACCGATGAGGAACTCGAACGGGCGAAGGGCCACGTAAAGGGCGCCCTTGCGATCGGACTGGAAGACGCACAGAGCCGCATGACTCGCCTCGGACGCGCCGAACTCACCGGTCTCGAACACTTGACCGTGGACGAGACGGTCGCCCGGATCTCTTCCGTCGACCAAGCCGAGATCCTCGATGCGGTCAAGGGTGCATATGCGGGGCCGAAGGTGATCGGAGCCGTCGGCCCGTTCGACGCCGACGATCTGATGGAGCACATCGGATGAAAGTCGGAGTATCCGGAGCATCGGGACAGATGGGGAGCCTGGCGGCAGCGACGCTGAGTGAGGCTGCCGATCTCCACCTCATCGCCCTGTTCGACGCCCACACGGCGGGCAACATTGCCGGGCTGCCGATCAGCCGCAACCCGGACGCGCTCGACGGATGTGACGTCATCCTTGAATTCTCACGTCCTGACGTCGTCATGGACCAGCTTGCGATCTGGCGTTCCTACGGGGCGAACGTCGTCGTTGGGACTTCCGGCTTCGACGCCGAACGTCTCGCCAGGCTCGAGGAGCTGTGGGACAACGGGCCGGGCAACTGCCTCGTCGTCCCGAACTTCTCGATCGGTGCCGTGCTGATGATGCGCCTTGCGGAGATCGCCGCACCGCACTTCCCGGTCGCTGAGATCATCGAAATGCATCACGACCACAAGGCGGATGCACCATCGGGAACGGCGATCGCCACGGCCGCACGGATCGCCGAGGCTGCGACCGGCGGTGAGCGCGCCGTCACATCGGAGGAGACCGTCGATGGAGCCCTGGGTGCCGAGGTCGAAGGCGTGACGGTGCATTCGGTGCGTCTTCCCGGACTGCTCGCACATCAGGCGGTGATGTTCGGATCGGCGGGGGAGACCCTCACGATCCGGCACGACACGAGCGACCGTGAATCGTTCATGCCAGGCGTGCTCCTCGCCGTCAGGAGCGTCGGTGCGCAGAAGGAACCTCTCGCTGTCGGCCTCGAGCGACTCCTCGGGATCTAGCCCCTAGAACAGCTCGGTCGCCAGGCGGCGCCGGTACTCCTGCGTCAGTGGGTGGTCGCTGCCGAGAACGTCGAAGATGTCGATCATGGCCTTGCGGGCGTCGTCGCGTCCGTCACCTCTCCGCGACACCGTCGACAGCAGGATGTCGAGCGCAGGTTCGTACTGGGCACTCGCGGCGAGTGCGTCCGCAAGGGCGATCTGCGCCTCGTCCGATTCCGGATCCGCAGCTGCTGCGGCTTCGAGTTCTGCGATGTCGGACCCGCCGTGTCGACGGAGACGCGCCGCGGCCTGGAGACGCTCGACGTCCTGATCGGGGACGAGCTTTCCGAGGACGATGAGCGCCTCATCGATATCCCCGCGATCGATCAACATGGCGGCGAGGCTGGTCCCGGCATCCTGATGTCCGGCATCCGTGTCGAGTACCTGTCGCAAGATGTGTTCGGCGCCGGCGTTGTCGCCTTCGACGAGCGCCGTGCGTGCCTGGTCGACCATGCCATCGAGTTCGGTCGGTAGGAGCGGTTCGAGGAACTGACGGATGGCATCGGCCGGAAGCGCACCCGTGAATCGGGTGATCTCGCGTCCGTCCTTGACCGCTACGACGGTCGGGATCGACTGGACACCGAACTGTGCGGACAGCTCCCGGTTCTGGTCAACGTCGACTTTTGCCAGTTCGAACGCCCCCGCATACTCGTCGGCCAAAGCCTCGAGGACAGGGGAGAGGGTCTTGCACGGTTGGCACCACTCCGCCCAGAAGTCCACGAGCACAGGGACCTCACGGGATCGCTGCAGTACCGCTTCCTGGAAGTCGGCAGTGGTTACGTCTGATACATGTCGTGTTGCGTCATCCATGAGCCGAAGGGTACCGCCACGAGGAGATCGTTGGACGGCGGTAGCCTCGGCTCCATGACGGAAACGTTGGTCCTCGTCGGTGCGATCGTCCTCGGTGGCGTGTTCGCCGTGAGTACCTACGGGCACCTCGTCGACCCCGGCAGGCTCGACCGGATCCTGACCGGGCTCCGTCTTCCCACCCGACTGGCCAACGTCACGGTCTTCAGCGTCGCAGCCCTGATCGTCATGCCCGTCATCGATCCGCTCGTCGGGTCGGCGCTCGCCGGCATGTATCTCGTCGGTGCGACGCTGGTGATGTTCGTCTCCTCCCGCAGGGTCGGCAACATCCCGGACTGTGGCTGTTTTCCCACGCCCCAGCGCGTCGACGGTCGCTACTACCTACGCAACGGAGCACTGATCGTCCTCGCCGGTCTCGTCGCTGGATTCGCCGACCAGGGTCCGACGGTGGTTGCCCTCGGTGCCGGTGCCGTCGTCGGTACTGCGGCGCTTGCGCTGCGGTCGGTGCGCCGCCGGACGTCGGAGGCACACTGAATCACCGTCCGGTGGTACCGTGACGCCCATGGCTGATCGACCGCAAGCTCCGTTCGGGAGCGTCCTCACGGCAATCATCACTCCTTTCACCGAGGAAGGCTCCGTCGACTATGCGTCGTTCTGGAAGCTCATCCGGCATCTGGGCAACAACGGGTCCGATGGCGTCGTCGTGGCCGGCACCACCGGTGAATCTCCGACGCTTTCGAAGGCTGAGAAGCTCGCATTGTTCAAGGCCGCGGTCGATGCGGCAGACGAATCGATGTCGGTGATCGCCGGCGTCGGAACGTATGACACACGCGAGTCGGTAGAGACGGCGAAGGCAGCGGCCGCAAGCGGTGTCGACGGGATCATGGCGGTGACCCCGTACTACTCCCGCCCGTCGCAGGCCGGCATCGAGGCGCACATGACGGCGATCGCCGATGCAACGGACCTCCCGTTCATGGTCTACAACATCCCGGGTCGGACGGCCACTCTGATCGAGATCGAGACGATGGTCGAGCTCGCCGATCACGACCGCATCGTGGCGGTGAAAGACGCCGTCGACGATCTCGAATGGTCGACCAGGCAGATCGCAGCTCTGCCCGATGACTTTGCCGTCTACTCCGGGAGTGATGGCCTCACTCGCGAGATCGTCGAAGCCGGGGGAGTTGGTGTGGTCTCGGTGTCGGCACACCTCGCCGGGCCCGAGATCAACGCACTCGTCGAAGCGGCTGCCAACGGCCAGTCGGGGATCGCGTCCTCACTCGACGAGCTCGTCGAACCGCTGACGGACGCCTTGTTCGCCGAGCCTTCGCCATCGGTCCTCAAGGCGATGCTGAACAAGCATTGGGGCACCGTTGGCGATCCGCGGCTCCCGCTCTTGCCTGCTGCCGAAGCGTCGGTCGAGCGGGCCACGGTGGCGTTGGACGCCATCGTCGGACAGCGAATCTCCGAATGACCGTCGCGATCGGATTCCTCGGCGGCCTCGGCGAGGTCGGACGCAATTGCGCGACGATTGAGATCGACGATGCGATTGCGATGATCGACTGCGGTCTGATGTTCCCGGAAGAGGACATGCTCGGTGTCGACCTCGTGTTGCCGGATTTCACCGACATCGTGGAACGTCGCGAAGACTTCCGCTGCGTGATCCTCACGCACGGACACGAAGACCACATCGGAGCCCTTGCCTTCCTCCTGCGTGAGGTGAACGTGCCCATCTATGGCACGCCGCTCACGGTCGAGTTCGCCCGCGCGCGTATCGAAGAGCACGGCATCACCCCTGATCTGCGTGCCGTCGAGTACTACGACTGGGTCGACGACGGTCCCTTCCGCTTCACCTTCGTCCCTGTGTCCCACTCGATCCCTGACGCTGCAGGGGTTGCGTTCGACACGCCTGAGGGGGTCGTCCTCCACACCGGAGACTTCAAGCTCGACCCGACGCCACTCGACGGTGTTCCGACCGACTTGCGGTCCTTCGGCGCCATCGGAAAGCGAGGAGTACGTCTTCTCCTCGCCGACTCCACGAACGCCGAGCGTCCGGGATATGTCCCATCGGAGGTCACCGTGGGGGAGCGCCTGGGTGAGATCGTCTCGCATGCCGACGGCCGGGTCATCGTTGCGTGCTTTGCGTCGCACGTCCACCGTGTCCAACAAGCGATCGACGCTGTCGTCGCCGATGGTCGTCGGTTCGCATTCATCGGCAGGTCGATGCTGCGCAACTCCGACATCGCCGCCGATCTCGGCACGCTCAACATCCCAGAAGGCACACTCGTAGAACTCAACGAACTCGTGGACCTGCCCGACGATCAAACCGCGATCATCTCAACCGGGAGCCAGGGAGAGCCATTCGCCGCCCTGTCGCTCATGGCTGCGGGGCAGCATCGGTCCATCGATTTGAACGAGGCGGACACCGTGATCATCTCCGCCACACCGATCCCCGGGAACGAGACCAGGGTGTCGAAGGTCATCAACAACCTGTACCGCGCCGGGGTCACGGTCTATCACGGACGGAACACGCATGTGCACGTGTCGGGTCACGCGGCAGCCGAGGAACTGAAGACGTTCTACAACACCGTGCGACCCGAGGCGCTTGTGCCGGTCCACGGCGAGTATCGCCATCTCATCGCCAACGCCGGACTGGGTCGCGAGATGCGGATCCCGCAGGTCGAGGTGTGCGAGGACGGGGATCGTGTCGTGCTCTCCGAGGGAGACCTGCGTGTCGAACGCGGTGCCCTTCCCTCCGGCTACGTGTACGTCGACGGTACGGAGATCGGCGAAGCCGACTCTGTCATCCGTGATCGAAAGCACCTTGCCGATGACGGCGTGTTGATCGTCACCGTCGGGATCAACCCCAAGACAGGGGAGATCCTTGTCGGGCCTGATGTCGACTCGCACGGTGTCACAACCGAAGAGACCGATCTTCACGATCGCATCGTCGAGCGTGTCACCCAATCCGTCGCCGACATGGACTATCCCGTCGACATGGACAACATCCGCCGTCGCATCCGCAACACGTCGCAACGCGCGGTGAAGAAGCACTTCGGCCGCCGCCCAGTGGTGCTCCCCGTCGTCTTCGAGGTCTAGCGGGCGCCTTGCGGCCGCCCGAGATCTCCGATCTCAGATCCCAGATGTCAGATCTCAGATTTCAGGATTCGCGGCGCCCCGGCCGAACGCCGACCTATCTGTCCAGCATGTCGAGTGGCCCGAGTGCGTCGCGGGCTGCCTCGAGAGCGGCGCCGGTTGCCGCAAACAGTGGGACAGAGTCGAGTAGCTCCACTGTCACGCTGCTGAACGCACCGTTTCCGGTCAGTACCTCGTACCTGTACGCCATGTTGGTGCCGTCGTAAATCGATCGATCCTCTCCATCAGGGAGGGTCGCCCGCAATTCTGCAAGGTCCGTAGCTTGGAGTTCGTCGATCACGCGCTGTACCAATCGGACATCAAGCGTGGCCCGGCCCTCCAACGTTCGCTCGTCAACGTCGACGCGGAAATGTTCAACCGTTCCGTCCGTGTAGAAGACGTACTCCGGGCAGTTCGGTCCGACCATCAGGCATCCTCCCGATAGTTCGACCGAGAAGACAACCGCGGGCTCAGGAGGTACTGATGATGTTGTCAATGATGACTCCGTTGCCGATGGGGGAGTGGTCGTTGTGGTGTCGGCGGAGAGTTCGCTGGTCGAGCCACACCCAACCATCAACAACCCACCCACGAGCAAAGTAAAAATCCGCTTCATAGCTGTTTGAGGGTATCGACCCCAAGAGGTTCTGCTGTGTACTGATATCTGATATCTGGGTACTCCAGCCGCCGACGGCGGCTGGCTGAATTACAAGGATGTAACTCTCCGCGCGTGCGTTCGCGCGGATGGTTGTTGGTTGAATTACACGCGTGGGGTATGGTTCGTATCCCATGGCGACACGCACTACGTCGGGTCGGGCCAAGGGGCGGAGTACCGCAACCAAGAAGAAGACCAAGAAACAGTCACCGATCAAGAGAGCAACATCCGCGCTGGGTGGGCTCCCGAAGAGGTTCGGTGAATCGCTGGGTGACCATCGCTCCGATGTCTGGGGCATCGGCTGCATCGTGGCCGCCGTACTCATCTTCCTCTCGTTCTTCGAGCTGTCCGGACCGATCGGTGGTTCCGCAGCCGCAGCGACCCGGTACCTGTTCGGTGTGTGGGCGTTCGTCGTCCCCCTCGCACTGCTCGCCGTCGGGCTCTCGCTCATCGGCGTCATCAACCGTGAGCACCACACCAAGGCCATCATCGGTGTGACCGTCCTGTTCATCGGCTCGGTAGCGTTGTTCCATCTCTTCACCGGCAACGTGCCGCTCGCCGGTGGAACCGAATCCGTATCCGAGCACGGCGGCGCCGTCGGCTCGCTGATCACGTTCCCGCTCGAGCGTCTCGTGGGCTATTGGGGAGCGTTGGTCGTACTCGTAGGTGTCATCGGGGTAGGGGCCCTGCTCATCACGGGCGCATCGCTGGGCGATGTGCTCCGTCAACTGGGGGCGTACGGCAAGAGTCTCATGTCGTTCGCCGTCGGGAGCGGGGTCAAGGAGCAGACGGAGACGAGCCAGGACGTCACCGTCGACCTGATGGATGCGAGTGCGATCGCGGTCGAATTGCCACCGCAACCCGAACCGAAGCGCTCGAAGAAGAAGCCGGTGGAGCCAGAACCGGAACCCGCACCTCCGAAGCCGCGCGTGGTGGCGCCGCTGAAGACGGAGGGCTACACCCTTCCACCGGTCGACATCCTCAACCTGTCCGACAACGCCGGTCCCGATGGCCGCGGCCTCAAGGAAACCGGCGAAGCACTCGAGGAATCGTTGCGTCAGCACGGTGTCGACGCAACGCTGACCCGCATCGTCCCGGGCCCGACCGTGACCCGCTACGAGATCGAGCTCGCTCCGGGTGTCAAGGTCAACAAGGTCACGAACCTCAGCAACGACATCGCCTACGCCCTCGCCGCGGCCGATGTCCGCATCCTCGCTCCGATCCCGGGCAAGAGTGCGATCGGTATCGAGGTTCCGAACCACCGTCGTCAGCTCGTCACGCTCGGTGACGTCCTCACGTCTGAAGAAGCTGTCACGGATCATGACCCGATGCTCGTCGGCCTCGGGATGGACGTCTCGGGCAAGGCCCGCCTCCTCCGGCTGACGGAGTTGCCCCACGTCCTGATCGCCGGTGCCACTGGCGCAGGGAAGTCCTCGTGCATCAATTCGCTGCTCACCTCGATCCTGATGCGTTCGACGCCGGAAGAGGTCCGTCTGATCCTGGTGGATCCGAAGCGCGTCGAGCTCGGGCAGTACAACGACGTTCCGCACCTCTTGACGCGTGTGATCACGAACCCGAAGAAGGCGGCAGATGCACTGCAATGGGCGGTTGCAGAGATGGACCGTCGCTACGACCTTCTCGCCGACGCAGGTGTGCGCGACATCGAGTCCTACCGTGAGCAGTACGACGCTGGCGGCCTCGACGAAGAGATGTTCGACCGGTTCCCGTTCATCGTTGTGGTCGTGGACGAGTTGAACGATCTGATGATGGTGGCCGGCAAGGTGGTCGAGGACTCGATCGTCCGGATCGCACAGATGGCTCGTGCCGTCGGCATCCACCTCGTGCTCGCTACGCAGCGCCCCTCGGTCAACGTCATCACCGGCGTCATCAAGGCAAACGTCCCTTCCCGTCTCGCGTTCTCCGTCGCCAGCCAAACGGACTCGCGGGTCATCATCGATCAGGCGGGTGCCGACAAGCTCGTCGGTCTCGGCGACATGCTGGTCGTCACCGCACGTGAACCGAAGCCGGAACGAATCCAGGGGTCGTTCGTCGCCGAGTCGGAGATCCACGCGGTCGTCGACTGGGTACGCGAGCAGCGCGAAGCCCGGTACCGCGACAAGGAAGTGTTCGAGCAGGCCCAGCAAGCGGCCGCGGAGCTCGAAGACTTCGACGGTGAGGACCCCGAGGTGATGAAGCAGGCGATCGAGCTCGTGGTCCGTTCCCAGCTGGGGTCGACCTCGATGCTCCAGCGGAAGCTTCGTATCGGATTCGCCCGTGCAGGGCGTGTGATGGACATCCTCGAGTCCAAGGGCGTCGTGGGTCCGTCGGTAGGTTCGAAAGCACGGGATGTGCTGATCACCGAGGACGAGCTGGAGTCAGTATTGGGTTAGGGACCGCCAATCCCGACCATCAGAGGAGCGTCGAGCAATCGGCGCTCTTCGTCATTCCGGCGCTGCTTTCAAGCTCTCCGGTCCTGTGACCGATATAGAAGGGATGTCCGGACAGGGCCGAACGACGTGGGCGGCAATCGCCGCCGTGGCGGGAGCGTGTGCTATCGCACTCGTTGGTTTCGTCATGGCAAATGCCAACACCGCAGAGCGGGTATCTGCCAATGCCGCTGCGCTCCATGCGGCGAATGCAAAACTCGGATCCGCAGCGCTCGTCCGCGCCGCCGCAGGTCAGGTAGCACTCTTCGAGTCGCTCGTCGACGAGGGGGTCGCTTCGACCGAGTCGCTCGATGTCGCTCGTGGCGAACTCGTGTCCGTCGCCCAAGCGTTCGCCGATGTCGAGACGACAGCACCAATCGTCGAAGAGGAGACTGCATTCCTCGCAGCGGTCCGCACCGAACCGATCGACATGTCGACGGTCGAGACGGCTTACGCACCGCTGCGCTGGACGTTGACGCAGCAGGTCACCGTTACGGAATCCCAGATCGTCGCAAACGAGCAGACCTCCGACCGCATCGCGCTCGTGCTCCGTATCGCCGTGATGCTGCTGATCCCGCTTGCGGTCATCCTTGTCTACCGCCGACGCGCCGCAAGTCAGGTGCGGCAGGCGCGGTCTGAGATGGAAGTCGCGCTTGAGGCTGAGCGCACGATCAACCGCGCCAAGTCCGACTTCGTCGCAGGCCTGTCGCACGAGATGCGCACACCGCTGACCGGCATCTACGGATTCAGCGAGATCCTCCTCGAGACCGTGGACGATGAGGTGGTCCACGAAATGGTCGCCGAGATCCACGGACAGTCGGCCGAGCTGACCCGTATGGTCGATGACTTCATCACGATGTCGCGGCTCGACAGCGAGAGCCTCCAGCTGCTGTCCGGGCCCGTCGACGTTGCTGCCCTCGCACGACGGGCGACCGACCGCTTCGGGGAGCCGATCGTCGTGACCGCGCAGACCGATCTTCCGATGGCGCTCGGAGACGGACCGAAGATCGAACAGATCCTTCGCAACTTCGTCGCAAATGCGCTGCAGCACGGTTCAACGCCGGTCGAGATTTCGGTCGCGAATGATGGCGCCTCGGTGACATGCGACGTGATCGACCACGGTCCCGGGGTAGCCGAGGGGATCGAGAACAAGCTCTTCACCCGCTTCGTCCACGAGGCTGACGAGGTCCTGACGAAGGGAAGTCATGGACTGGGTACGTGGGTTGCGGCTTCGCTGGCAGAACGGATGGGCGGTTCGGTCGGCTATCGCCGTGAGTTCGACCGGACGATCTTCTCCCTTCGCCTCCCGATCGCCGGCGACGGCTCACCTGCCAACACCGGGGAGCCGAGCGAGGTTGTGTTCGTATGAGGCGCCGACTCATTCCGCTCGCAATGGCGGCAGCGATCGTAGGTATCTGGGCTGCCGCGGGGCTCGCCGACGACACGCAACAGGTGGGCGACGACTTCGGATCCGGTGGCTACAGCGGAACGTCGGTGTCGGTGAGTGGAAAGTGGGTCTCAGCGTGGTCCGAGATCGGTGAGAGTGATGGCCCGGGTGCGGGAGATGTGGGAATCGGCACCATGGGTGGATGCAACGGCTCGTGCTTGGTGATCGACGGTGGACTGAGCGTCGACTTCAAGGGTGCTGCACGGGCCGCTCGTTTCCCGGAGCCGGGAACGCTATCGGTTTCGTACACGGTGGCACGCCAGGGTCTCCTCCTTGCTCCCCTCCTCGTCCAGGTCGCTCGTGACGAAGGGTCGTGGGAGACGTTGCGCACCGAGGTGTCTTCAGGTCGCCGGACCGTCGAAGTTGGCCGTGTGACCGCCGGCGCCGTGGTGCGATTCGTGACCCAGGGTCTCGGCCTGGGCGCACAGCTCGGTGTCGACGACGTGCTGCTGTCGGTGGTGGTCGATCCTGAGCCGACCACGACGACGACCCTCGTCGATGTAACGGTGACCTCCAGCACTTCGACATCGACCACACGACCGACGACGACCACGCGACCGCCTACGACGACCTCGACGACACGACCTTCCACAACGACCACGACTGCTGCGGTCGTCGTGCCCACCGACGCCCAGCCCCCGACACCGGACGAACTCGTTGTCCTGGTCCCGCGGGCCGACGGTGTGATGCTCGACCTGGATCCGGGCCTCGGTGCGGGGGAGTTCGTCGAGCCCGCCGTGATCGACGAACTCGGCGTCGATTTCGGAGTACGTGCCGAGGACGTGAGCCTCGACCTGACGTTCTTCGTCCTGCTCGGCCTCGTGATGGCAGCGATCTCGGCTACTCGCCTGGAGCGAAACCGCTGAGCCAATCGCTGATCTGCTTCGTGACGCGCTCGTCGATCGGCTGATCGAGCTTCTTCTTGTACTTGTTCGGATTCGAGTGGGGCTCAGCTTCGTAGCGAAGGATGTGATCGACGTCCGGTGTCCGGATCGCCGTGCATGGGCCGTTGACGATGCTGCACACCTCGTCAAGATCCGACGGGTCTACTTGGATGTCCTTGTCTCCCGTGATCGCAAGCAATGGCGCGTCGAGCGACCGAAGCGCCGTGTGCGGGTCGTAGTCGATGAACTCACGCATCCACTTTGCGTTGATCTTCTGGCCCTGGATACGTTCCACGTCCTCGGTCGTCGCCTTGAGACGCTCGATTGCCTTGGCTTGCTGCTTCGTGACGCTCGTTCGGAGCAATTTCATCACCGTCTTGGCGAAGCCGGGGACGGCGTGCGCTTCGATCTCGGCGGCCTGCCACTTCAGTGTCTCGGCGCCAGTCTTCGTCGTCAACGCCAGGGCGATCACACCGGCGACGTCGGATCGAGCGCTCGCAAGCTCTACGCCGTGGACAGCTCCGGCACTGTGACCCACGACGACGACGGCTTTTGCTCCCGCCGTTTCGAACAGATAGTCGAGCGCAGCGTTTGCGTCGTCTCGCTCGTCGAAGAAGCCGGTAGGGAGATACTCACCCTCGGATTCGCCAACGCCACGCTTGTCGTAGCGGAGTGAGGCCCAACCGAGTCCGGTGAGGAGTGTGGCGAGGTCCCGGCTGACGTTCAGCGTCATCTGCTTGAAGTTGCCATTCCGATCGAGCGGACCGGATCCCGGAAGGAGGAGGACGGCGCGGGTCGGGTCCCCTCCGTTCGGCGTGACGAGGGTGCCAGCGAGCGTGGTTCCTCCGGCGTCGAAGGTGATCGGTTTGCTGGTCATGGGTTTCCTTCCTCGTCGTGTCCGAGCCACCAGCTACGGGCCGCGGCTCCGAACGGTTCTATCGCGCTGGACCGCTCATCCTCGGGACACCATCGCCAGTTGTCGTGACTGAGCGACGAGTCGGTCCTCCTCATCCCAGAACAGTCCGTCTTCCTCGATGAATCCACCAGAGACGAACCGGCTCGTGATGTCGCATCGGATCCAGCCTTTCGGTTCCGGCTCCCGGATGTGGACCGTGAGTTCGATCGTCGGTGTCCACCCAACCGGGAGACCGGCGACGAATGCGGTCGGTGGGTACGCATCCGAGCCCACCATGAGGGCATGGGCATCGAGCGGCTCGCCGTCGAGAAGACGGAACCATCCGGTGACGACCGGTGACGACGTCTTGCCTTCGAGGAAGAGTTGAGCGATCTCGGGGCCGGCCCGCAGATCGATCCGTCCGACGGACGGAGGCGGAAACGGTGCGTCGTCCGCCGGAAGCATCCGTGGACAGTCGTCCGGTGCAGGAAGGTCGGGTGGTGCCGCATCCGTCAGCGTGGTCTCGACCTCTTCCTGGCGGGTCTGGAACGTACCGAGCGTCTCCAACACGACTCTTTCATCCTGGTACATGCGCGACCGGACAACCGCAAGGCGCCGCCCCGACCGGACGACTTCGGTCTCGAGCCGCACCGGCCCGGTGTGTGCGGGCCGCGTGTAGTGGCCGGTGATCGTCACAGGATCGCGTCCATCGACAGCTTCCGACGAGGCGCGCGATGCAATCGCCAGCAGGTAGCCGCCGTTCGTGTTTCCGAGGATGTCCCAGTCCGGGGCGAGTTCTGCCGACCAGATGCCCTCTCCGGTACGCGTCACCCCAGTTGCTGCGCGATACGCGCCGTCGCTGCCCTCACTCATCGTCAGACGAGGTCGATTCGAGGAGTGTCTCGTACTCGGCGCGGACGACCTTCTTGTCGAACTTGCCAGTTCCGGTCTTGGGGATCTCGTCGATCACCACGAACGCATCGGGCATCCACCAGGATGCGATGCGAGGTTCGAGGAAGGCCTTGAGGTCGTCCTCGTCGACCGACACGCCGGGTTTCGGAACGACGAATGCAGCCGGTCGCTCCTGCCACTTGGGGTGGCGGAGTCCGACGACGGTCGCCTCGGCGATGTCCGGGTGCGCCATCAGCTCGTTCTCGACGTCGAGTGAGGAGATCCATTCGCCGCCGGACTTGATGACGTCCTTGGCCCGGTCGGTGATGCGGATGTAGCCGTCCGGGGTGATCTTGCACACGTCGCCGGTGCGGAGCCAACCGTCCATGAACGAGTTGGGCGACCGTTCATCCTTGTAGTACTCGGCGGCGATCCACGGACCGCGGATCAGGAGTTCGCCGAACGCTTCGCCGTCGTGTGGGAGGGGCTCACCGGCGTCATCGACGATCTTGACCTGGAGGCCGGGAATCGGTCGGCCGGCGGTCTCGAGCACGTCGAGTTGCTCGTCCCAGTCCCAGTCCTCCATCCACGGCTTGAGTGTGGCTGCGGAGGCGACGGGGTTCGTCTCGGTCATACCCCAACCCTGGACGACGCGTACGCCGCGCTCGGTCATGAACCAGTCGATCATGGAACGTGGCACTGCAGATCCGCCACAGAACAATGCCCGTACGAATGACAGGTCGATGTCCGGATTGGCTTCGAGGTGCTGCTGGATGCCGAGCCATACGGTGGGTACTCCCGCCGAGAACGTCACCTTCTCGTTCACGAACAGGTTCACGATGCCCTCACCGGAGAGATCCGGACCGGGGTAGGTGAGCTTGGCGCCGACGGTGACGGCCATGAACGGATACCCCCAGGCTGCCGCATGGAACATCGGGACCACCGGAAGCACGTTGTCGTCCGTGCCGACCGGGTTGGCGGCCAGGTTCGACAGGGTGTGCATGTACGTCGAACGCTGCGTGTACGCCACGCCCTTCGGGTTGCCCGTCGTGCCGGACGTGTAGCAGAACATCATCGGGCTGCGTTCGTCGAGGCGGGGCCACGGTCCGTGTTCGGGCTGATCAGCGATCAGATCCTCATACGCGATGGCCCCGGGGATCCCAGAGCCCTCCGCGGTCGGACCCATGATCACGAAGTGCTCGACGGTCTCGAACTTGTCGACCAGCGGAGCGATGGCGGGGGCGAGGTCGGGGTCGATGAAGATTGCCTTGTCCTGTGCGTGGTTGACGATGTAGACGAGCTGGTCCGGGAACAGCCGGATGTTGAGTGTGTGACAGATACGACCGGTGTTCACCGTCGCCCAGTACAGCTCGTGGTGTCGGTGGTTGTTCCAGGCGAACGTGCCGACGGCTTCGCCCTGCGCGATGCCGAGGGTGTCGAATGCAGATGCGAGCTTTCGGACACGGACATCGGTTTCCGCGTAGGTGGTCCGGTGGATCGAACGGTCGGCCTCAACCGACACGATCTCCTGTGGCCCGTACTGCCAGACGGCGTTGTCGTACAGGGTGCTCAGAAGGAGTGGAAAGTCGTCTTGCATGTGCATCGGAAACTCCCGGTTTGGACGCAGCCCCACGATACGCAAGTCGTGGCCGGTGGGCGACCGGCTACCGACGGAGTGCGCGTAGCCTTGCGTCGATGTTCGGTGCCCGCTTCGATGACATGGTCACAGGGGAGTCCTTCTCGCTCGTCGAGCCCGTGGAGGAGTTGGTTGCGCGATCTCCGGATGAGGTCGTCGCCGTGATCGACCATGTAGCGCAAGCCTCACGTGATGGTCAGTGGGTCGCCGGCTACCTCGCATATGAGGCGGCGCCAGCCTTCGACGCTGCGTTGACCACTGCCCGCCATACCGACGGGCCGGTCGCATGGTTCGGGGTCTTCCGCGACGCTGTCTCCGTTGAACGCCCACGGACCAACGGGTCCGTCCCCGGTGCCTACACGTTGTCGACCTGGCTGCCGTCGGTGGATGCCGACGACTATCGGCATGCCTTTGGCGCCGTTCGGGACCACATCGAGCAGGGTGACACCTATCAGGTCAACGTCACCTTCCCACTCTCGGCGGCGTTCAACGGCGATCCGGAGGCGCTCTACGCAGACCTGGTCGCGGCGCAGCTTCCGGGATATGCGTCGCACATCTGGCACGGCGACGATCACATCCTGTCATCGAGTCCCGAACGTTTCTTCGCAATCGAGGGACGACGGATCGTCACCACCCCGATGAAGGGGACCGCACGCCGCGGGCGGTGGGCCGAAGAGGACCGTGCGATCCAGCAGCGTCTCGAAGCATCCTCGAAGGATCGGGCCGAGAACCTCATGATCGTCGACCTCATCCGCAACGACCTCGGACGGGTGGCCGAGTTCGGAAGTGTTGAAGTGCAGGACCTGTTCTCGGTAGAGCGGTTTCCGACGGTCTGGCAGATGACATCGACGATCGCTGCGGAGTTGCGTGACGACGTGGCGCTCGCCGATGTGTTCGGTGCATTGTTTCCTTGTGGTTCCGTGACCGGTGCACCGAAGGCGAGCTCGATGGCGATCATCGCCGATGTCGAGAAGGCCCCGCGTGGGGTCTATTGCGGGACAGTCGGATTCATCCCTCCGGGTGATGGACGTACCGGTGCGTCGTTCAACGTCGCCATCCGGACCGTCCAGGTCGATGCTGCGGAGGGTGTTGCGTCCTATGGCGTCGGTGGTGGCGTCACGTGGTACTCCGATGCGAACGCCGAATATGAAGAGGCGTTGACGAAGGCGCTCGTGCTGCATCGCCCGACTGCCGTCGACGGATTGATCGAGACGATCCGGTGGGAGCCGGCGACGGGTTGGGTACTTCTCGATGCACACATGACGCGTCTCGCCGACTCGGCCGCGTACTACGACATCGAGGTCGACCCGGAAGCCGTTCACATGCTCCTGGACTCGGCGGTCGATGGGCGCTCCGCACCGACACGGGTCCGGCTCTCGATTGGTCACGACGAGCTCGAGGTCATGGTTGCCGACGCTCCTCATTCCTTCGCCACCGGTCCGCACAGTGTGTCGTCGGATGTCGTCACCCTTGCCATCGACCCCGAGCCAGTGGATGCCGCCGACCATGCGTTGTTCCACAAGACGACCTCTCGCGACCAGTACGACCGCCGCATGGCACGACATCCGTACGTCGACGACGTCGTGCTCGTCAACACCGAGGGGCGGGTGACCGAAACGTGTATCGCCAACATCGCGGTCCTCGACGGCGGTGCGTGGAAGACGCCACCCATCGAGGATGGCTTGCTGGCGGGCATCATGCGTGGCGATCTCCTTGCGCGCGGTGTGTTGGGCGAGGGGTCGATCACGGTCGATGAATTGCGCGGCGCAGACGCCATCGCGGTCTTCAACTCGGTCCGGGGTTGGCAGCCCGCCGTTCTCACCACGACATGATCTAGCCTCGGGTCGATGCCCGGCGACATGCTCCAGATCCTTCGTCCTGACGGGACCCTCGTCGGCGACGCGCCCGTCGATGTCGACACCACTCGCGACCTCTATCACGCGATGGTCGTCGGTCGTGTGTATGACCGGAAGTGCACGGCGATGCAGAAGCAGGGCAGGCTTGCTACCTACGCCCCGTTCGAGGGCCAGGAGGCGTGCCAGATCGGTGCCGTCGCCCCGCTCGAGGAGCAGGACTGGGTGGTGGCGACCTACCGCGATGCCGCGGCCATGTGGTTCGCCGGGTATCCGATGGTCAACCTCATCCTCGGCAGGACCGGCGACGAGCGCGGCGGGCAGATCCCAGAGGGTGTGAACGTACTGCCACCGTCGATCACGGTGGGCGGACACATGATCCACGCCGTCGGCACCGGTTGGGCGAGCAAGCTGCAGGGCGACGGTGGGGTGTCGCTCACAATGTTCGGCGACGGGGCGACCTCAGAGGGCGACTTCCATGAAGCGATGAACTTCGCCGGGGTGTACCAGACGCCCACAGTCTTCTTTTGTCAGAACAACGGATGGGCGATCTCGTTGCCGTTCGAACAACAGACGAACGCGGCGGCGCTCGTCGACAAGGCCATCGGGTATGGGATGCCCGGGGTCCGCATCGATGGGAACGACCTCTTTGCGGTCGTCGCCGCCACCACCGAGGCGGTCGAGACCGCTCGGTCCGGTGGGGGCCCGACCTTCATCGAGGCCATGACCTATCGAATCGGTCCACACACGACGGCGGACGATCCTGGGCGTTATCGCACCGAGGAGGCGACCGATGAGTGGCGCCGCAGCGATCCGATCGATCGGGTTCGTGCCTATCTCGTCGCCAACGATGCGTGGGATCAGTCGTGGGAAGACGAGGTCGCCGACGAAGCGTCCGATCAGGTCGAGGCTGCGGTCGAGGAAGCGGAAGCGCTCGACCCGTTCACTGCCGGCGAAGTGTTCGATGCGATGTTCGCCGAGCCAACGCAGACGCTCCTTGACCAGCGGGACATGCTCCGGAGGGACGGCTGATGAACGGTCAGGCGACCACGGAGCGGACGATGGCGCAGGCGTTGAACGCTGGGCTTCGCGAGGCGCTCTCCGACGAGTCGGTCGTGATCCTCGGTGAGGACGTCGGTCGGACCGGTGGCGTGTTCCGCGTGACGGACGGTTTGCAGGCCGAGTACGGGGCGGAACGGGTCGTGGATACACCGGTCGCCGAGTCGGGGATCGTCGGTGCAGCATTCGGGCTTGCCGTCGCCGGTATGCGGCCCATCGCCGAGATCCAGTTCATGGGGTTCTCCTACCCGGGATACGACCAGGTGGTGAACCATGTATCCCGCATTCGGAACCGGTCCCGCCATCGATTCACTGCGCCTCTGGTGATTCGGATTCCCTACGGGGGTGGTATCGGTGCGGCCGAGCACCACTCCGAATCCTTCGAGGCGATCTACACGCATGTGCCAGGTCTCAAGGTGGTCGTCCCGTCTCGCCCAATCGATGCCAAAGGCTTGTTGACCGCTGCCGTCGCGGACCCGGACCCGGTCATCTTCCTCGAACCGATTCGGGCCTATCGGTCGATGAAGGAAGAGGTTCCCGACGACTCATACGAGGTGCCGATCGGTGTCGCATCGATCGAGCGGCCCGGTGACGATGTCACGCTCATCGGCTATGGAGCGATGATGCGCGAGGTTCGCGAGGCGGCTGAGGTGCTCGCATCATCCGGTGTCGGAGCCGAGGTCATCGACCTCCGGACACTCGTGCCCCTCGACGTGGAGACGGTCATTGCCTCCGTGCAGAACACCGGCCGAGCCGTCATCGTGCACGAGGCACCACGGACGTCAGGGTTCGGCGGCGAGATCGCTGCGACGATCCAGGAGCGTGCGCTGTACTCCCTCCGTGCGCCCGTCGAACGCGTGACCGGCTGGGACATCGTCGTCCCGTTGCGGCGGGCCGAGAAGCATTACACGCCCGGCGTCGACAGGATCGTCGCCGCTGCGATGAGGACCACGGAGGGTCACTGATGGCAACCGAATTCCACTTGCCTGACATCGGGGAAGGCCTCGCCGAAGCGACGATCGTCCACTGGTATGTCGAAGTCGGTGAACGCGTCGAAACCGATGCGCCCCTCGTCGAGATCGAGACGGACAAGGCCGTCGTCGAAGTGCCGGCCCCGGTGGCCGGCGTCGTGTTGCATCACGGTGCCGCAGTGGACGAGGTCCTCGAGGTGGAGGCGCTTCTCGCAGTGATCGGCGACGAGGGAGAGTCATGGGCGCCGTCGAGTTCTCCGGAACCGGCGGCAACAGCGACGACCTCGGACGAAGCCGCACCGATCGTCGGCACCCTGGATTCGAGCGATGCACCCACGGTTGCGAGCGGTGTCCAAGCCCTGCCCATGGTGCGGAAGCTCGCCGCCGAACTCGGTGTCGATCTGACTTCAGTCGCCGGCTCGGGACCGGGTGGCCGTGTCACCGAAGCCGACGTACGGTCGGCTGCCGAAGCGACCACGGGACCGCATACCCGGGTGCCACTGTCAGCGACACGGAAGGCGATCGTCGCCAACCTGTCGAGGTCGTGGACCGAGATCCCACACGTGACGACGTACAGCGAAGTGGACGCATCCGCACTGCTCGCTGCTCGTGCCGACGCCGGAAAGCCCCCGCTCGAGGCGATTCTGATGCACCGGCTTGTTCCCGTCCTCAAGGAGTTCCCCGGCTTCAACGCATCGTTCGCCGGTGACGCCGTCCTCCAGCACGAACGATGGGACCTCGGGTTCGCCGTGGACACGCCGGATGGACTGATGGTCGCTGTGGTCCGTGATGTCGATCAGAAGTCGGTCGCTCAGCTCGGCGACGAGATACGTGAACTCGCCGATGGCGCAAAGTCGCGCTCGTTGACGCGAGCCGAACTCACGGGCCAGACGTTCACCATCTCCAACATCGGTGCCGTCGGCGGCCGGTATGGCACGCCCATCATCCCGTACGGCACGTCCGCCATCCTTTCGGTCGGGCGCGCCGAACCGCAAGCGGTCGTGCGCGATGGCGAGATCACCATCGCTACCGAATTCCCTCTGTCGCTGTCCTACGACCACCGCATCATCGACGGCGGTACTGGTCGAGCATTCATGGCCGCGGTGGTCGCAGCCTTTAGTTCCTAAGGCGGGGATCGGTCGGACGCCGCGACTGCGGTGGTCGCCCCCGTTGTGCGGTTCACGATGTATCGGCGCCCGATGGGGGAGCGCCAGAGGTAGTCGCCCGACTCGGTGATCGAATGCTCCCATCCTGCCTCGTGGCGAATGCGGTGGTCGTGCCGACACAGCGGGAGGAGGTTGGCGATGGCGGTCGGGCCGCCGGCCGAGTACTCGTCTCGGTGGTCGATGTCCGATTCGATGGCCGGCATCCGGCAACCGGGGAATGCACACGTCGGGTGATACATCTCGATGAACCGTCGCTGGTCCGCGGATGGGCGGCGACGGGTCGTGTCGACGGCGACGGGAGCTCCGGTTTCGGGATCCGTCACCATGAATCGCCACTCGGCGTCAGGGTTTTGTTCGACGGTCTTGCGGGCGATGTCGGCGATGACCGGTCCATAGCCGTGCAACTCGCCGCCTGATTCGTTGAGTTCGACGAGCGTGTCGAGATCCACACGAATGTCGACGACACCGCGGCCGAGGCGGTCTTCGGAGGTGCCGGCGAGGAGGTCGAGGTAGATGTCGGCGCGCAGCTGGTCCATCGTGCGGGTTTCTCCATCACGACGCAGCGACTTTGCAATGTCGTTGATGCGACGCCGCACCTCGACCACCCGATCGGGTGGGAGGTTCGAGCCCTGGAGGTTCCCGGTTCCGTCCGGGTTGACCCACATCTCAACGCGTCGCTGCTCGACGGCCGCTTGATATCGGTGTGCGGCCGCTTCAGGTTCGACTTCAAGGGCGAGCTTTCGGATCCGTGATCGGAGTTGGCCGGTCGTGAGGTGGGGTGCGTCGTCGACGATCGCATCGGCAACCCGTGTCTTCACGTCACGCGAGAGTCCGTAGAGAGAGTTGTGGATGGCGCGCAGTCGCCGGACGTCGATGTCCCCGGACTCGAGCAGCGCGGTGATCTGTGGCAACTCGTCCCGCATCTGGAGAGCTCGAGCCAACTCCGTGTCTGCGGCGGCTCTGGTCATGTGCAATGCGGCCCGGATCTCGCTTGCGACGTATTCCGGGGTGTGCGGATCGTCGGGATCAGCCCCGGTCTCCTCTACGTAGCCATCCACCAGGGCAGCCATCTCCGACATCAGGCGGGCGGAGTGGTGCGAGACCATCCGTTGACGGGCTCGGAGCACCTTCATACGGTCGTCGGGAGACAGTCGGTCCATCTCGACGGCGCTCAGATAGGCGTCGAGCACCGGCCCGGGAGCCATCTCGTCGAGACGTCCCGGAACCGACGCCGTGTGTTCAGTTGTCTGAGCAGTGTCGAGGTCCAACATGGATACAACGTATCAACGGGGTGTGACAGAAACTGAGCAAACGTCCTACAGCTCCGGGATCTCCACGGGTTGGCCGCTGGCGATCGACTCCTCGATACAGCGTGAGACAAGGAGCGAGATCGTCCCGTCACGCGGCCCGGGCACCGTGACGTCCTCTCCGGCTATCCGTGCCACCGTCGCTGCCAACAGCGGGGCGGTCCCGGCAGCAAACGGGTCGTCCGTCGGGTCGATGACGACCTCGTCCACCTCGCCCGGCCGATGCAGGACAAGCCGGCGACCGTGATCGTGAATCGTTGCGTTGACCCCGGATGCAGCAGTCTGGAACGACCAGGTCGACACCAACGCACTCGCACCGGCGGTTCCATGGATGAGGGAGCCGACCGCACCGTTGGCGAACAGCAAGGTCGCCGTGGCGGTGTCGGGATCCCCGGACGTGCCGGAGGCGCCAGAAGCCTGCCCCTCTGCGAACACCCGCACGACCTCGCTCCCGCTGAGGAAGCGGAGGAGGTCGACGGAGTGGACGAGCGAGCTGACGAGTCGCCCGCCCGACAGTGCCGGATCGTTCACCCAGCTGCTCGCTCCCGGCGGTGCAGGGTCGTAGAGGGTGTGTGCATGCAGGACCCGCGGCTCGGGAACCGCACGCCGGGCGGCCACAGAGGCCGCTGTGTACCGGAACTTGTAGCCAACGCTGACTACGACCCCGCACTTCTCAGCGACACGCTCGATGTCGAGACATTCCTCCACGGTCATCGCCATCGGCTTCTCCAACAGGATGTGCTTGCCGCTTCGAGCCCCCGCCAAGGCGAGGTCGTGATGCGTGTGGGTCGTGGTCGCGATCACCACCAGATCGATGTGGGGGGAGTCCCACACGTCTTCCAGGCGGTTCGTCGCCGTCGAGCCGGTGTCCGCCGCCAGGTCCGTGGCCCGAGGTTCGTCGAGGTCGGCGCACAGGAGGAGTTCCGTGTCCCGAGAAGCGACCACGTTGCTGGCGTGGATTCTGCCCTGGAATCCGCACCCGATCACTGCTACTCCCAACGGCATTGCGGCCACGCTCCAAGCTCTAGTCAACGTTGTTGATGAATTGAGCGTAGACCCGGTACTGACGGCTTGCGTACACTCGGCGCATGAACCTCGATGACATCCGGGTACGGCTCGGAGAGATCCAAACCGAACTGCTCGACCTGCCCGACGATGCCTTCGAGCAGCGCCACAAACTGCGAGAGGAACAGGACCGTCTCCGGACCGAAGCTCGGTCGCACGCCGGTGACATGGACAAGGATCGGTCCACCCCAGACCTCCTGTCCGAACTCTCCGGCCTCCGCACCCAGATGAAGTCGATCGAGAAGATGCGCATCGACCTCGTTCAGCAGGCCGGTTCCGGTGGCGCAACTTCCTCCGAGATGGGGAACCTCGGTGGCGTGAAGATCAACAAGGGGATCGACGATGCGCAGGGCCTCCCTGCCATCAAGGCGCGGATCGGCCTGATCAAAGGCATCCTCATCGACCGCGGCGTCGAGGTACCAGAAGCGGACTGACGCCGACTTTGTACTCGGGCACAGACCGCCATACGCTGCGGTTATGGGCGACCACCATGTACATCTGCACCCGCACGGTGCCAATGCCGAGACGGGACCGCCACCGGGGGAGTACCCCGATGGGCACATCGAGTCGTACGTCGAGCATGCTGCCACAAATGGTGCGATGGAGGTCGGGTTCACGGAGCACCTCTACCGATGTGTCGAGTCCGCCGATGCCCTCGGTACGTGGTGGGAAACAGACCCGAACAAGGACCTTGCTGCATCGACGGCCGCCTATGTCCACGGTGAGCGGGTGCTCTCGCTCGACAAGTACGTCGATGCGGTGCTTGCGGCCAAGGACCGCGGACTCCCGGTACTCCTCGGGCTCGAGGTGGACTTCTTCCCCGAGACGATCGAAGCGGTCCTCGACCTCCTCAAGCCGTATCCGTTCGACTTCCTGATCGGATCGACCCACTGGCTCGGTGCATGGGGAATCGACCTCGAACAGCAAGTCCATGAGTTCGACCGGCGCGGTCACGAACAGTCCTACGAGGACTACTTCGCCGTGGAAACCGAACTTGCCCTCTCCGGAACGGTCGATGTTCTCGCTCACTCCGACGTCGTGAAGAAGCAGGGGGTGTTCCTGCCGACGCCTCCGTTGGAGCTCTACGACACGTTGGCCGAGGCAGCCGGCCGCTCGGGTGTTGCCGTCGAGGTCTCGACCGCTGGGCTGTATCAACCGGCGAAGGAGATGTACCCGCATCCCGACCTCCTGCAACGGATGTACGCCAACGGTGTCCCCATCACGCTGGCCTCGGACGCTCACCGCCCGAAGAAGTGCGGCCGCGATCGAGACCGGGCACTCGAGCTCGCCAAGTCTGTCGGATACACGTCGAGTCTCACGTTTCGCGAGCGACAGCCCATCGACGTTCCCTTCTGAGTCCGGGCACCGTCGTACACTCGACTCCGATGACCGCTTCCCCCACCTCACCCACGGTGTGGCTCACCACACTCGGGTGTTCGAAGAACCAGGTCGACTCGGACAAGATCTCCTCCGTCCTCGAGTCGTCCGGCTACGTCGACGCCGACTCACCGGAGTCGGCCGATGTCGTCATGGTCAACACGTGTGGATTCATCGAGGACGCCCGCCGCGAATCGGTCGAGACCATCCTCGATCTCGCGGGCGCCAAGCGTGAGGACGCAAAGCTCGTCGTGATGGGGTGCATGGCGCAGCGATACGAGTCCGAACTGATCGAGGCGCTCCCGGAGGCAGATGCGGTGATCGGACTCGACCGGTACCCGGAGCTCATCGACGAACTCGATGCGATGACCGGATGGCAACCGATCTCGATCTCCGGTGTCAAGCGCAGCCACATGGACATCCTCGAAGTCGTCAACCGTCCGACACCAGTTACACCGTTCGCCTATGTGAAGGTCGCCGAGGGTTGCAACAAGACGTGTGCGTTCTGTGCCATCCCACTGATCCGCGGGAAACAGCGGTCGCGACCGGGGGCCGGGATCATCGCCGAGATCGAGGGGCTCGTGGCCGGGGGAGTACAGGAAGTCGTGCTCGTCGCCCAGGACCTCGCTGCCTACGGTCGAGACAACGGTGCCGGCAGCATCGAACAACTCGTCCGTGATGCCGCCGACGTCGACGGTCTCGGCCGGCTCCGGCTCTACTACCTGTATCCACGGGAGATCCGCGATGGTCTCATCGAGGTGATGACGGAACACCCGGTGATCGCCGACTACTTCGATCTGTCACTACAGCACGCCTCTCCCACGCTGTTGCGCTCCATGCGCCGACCGGGGAGCGGGGAGAAGCACCTGGCGTTGATCGAGAAGATCCGAACCGCCGCACCGCATGCCGCCACCCGGTCCAGTTTCATCGTGGGCTTCCCGGGCGAGACGGAGGAGGATCACGAGATGCTGGCCGACTTCCTCGTCGAGGCACAACTCGATTGGGCCGGGTTCTTCCCCTACTCGAACGAGGAAGGCACCACCGCTGCCGAGCTCCCTGACCACCTCCCCGCCGACGTGATCGGTGAACGGCTGCGGCATGTCCAATCCATCCAGGAGGACATCACCGCTGCAAAGAATGCCGATACCGTCGGATCGACGATGCGGGTGCTCGTGGACCAAGTAGAGAACGGTCGTCCGGTGGGTCGTTCCTTCCGTGAGGCCCCCGAGATCGACGGCATGATCGTGCTCGACTCTGCAGAGGCCGGGACATGGGTGGATGCCGAGATCGTCGGTGCGTACGGTTCGGACCTCCAGGGCAGGGTCGTGTCGTGATCGTCGAGACCCTTGCGATCGGAACCGAGCTGCTTCTCGGACAGATCGTCAACTCGAATGCTGCCGACATCGCCTCCCGGTTGGCTGATGCCGGTATGACGCACTACCGGCAGGGGGTCATCGGAGACAACCGGGACCGCATGGACGACGCCATCCGCTACGCCACTGGTCGCTGTGACGCCCTGATCATGACGGGAGGGATCGGACCGACCGCCGACGATGTGACTCGTGAGAGCGTGGCGGCGGTTGCCGGTGTCCCGCTCATCACCGACGAGGCGTACATCGAGGAGATGCGTGAGCGGTGGAAGGCGCGTGGACGAGAATTCCCGGAATCGAACATCCGTCAGGCACAGCGACCGGCGGGCGCACAGGTCATCCCGAATCGCAAGGGGTCAGCTCCCGGATTCCGCATGGAGATCGACGGTTGCTGGGTCATCTCGCTTCCCGGGGTGCCTGCCGAGATGCTCACCATGCTCGACGAGGAAGTCATGCCGTTCCTGCGTTCTGTCGCCGGTCCGGGTCTCGGGATCACGGAGAGTCGCATGCTGCGCACGTGGGGGATGAGTGAAGCCCGTGTGGGGGAGGAACTCGACGACCTGTTCCGCGAGCTCGAGAACCCGACCGTCGCCTTCCTCGCCTCGGCTGGGGAGATCAAGATCCGTCTCACGGCGAACGCACCGACGAGCGAGAAAGCCAAGGAGATCATCGCACCGGTCGAAGCCGAGATCCGCGAGCGCCTGGGCTCGCTGGTGTTCGGGGCGGACGAAGACACCATCGAGACCGTGCTACACCGGATGCTGCGGGGCAAGGGCTGGACCTTCGGGTCGGCCGAGTCCGCTACCGGAGGCCTGATCGCACGGCGGATGACGGCCCTCGGCGGGGCGTCGGAGGTATTCCGTGGTTCGATCGTCGCCTATGCGACCGACCTCAAGGTCGGGTTGCTTGGTGTGGATGCTTCCGAGGTCGAGCAGCACGGGGTCGTGTCCGAGGAGACCGCCTTGTCGATGGCCAGGGGAGCGCGCGCATCCCTTGGTGTGGACGTCGCCGTTGCCGTCACGGGATCTGCCGGGCCCGAACCGATGGAGCAGCCGGTCGGGACGATGATCGTTGCGGTCGTCACCCCAGAAGGGGAATCGGTCCGCACGCTGATGATGCCCGGCGATCGTGAACGGATCCGTGCCTACACGGCAACGGCAGCGTTGCACATGGTCCGTCGGGCCATCGAGCCCTGATGTCGGGCAACCTGTTCGCTGCGGTGGCGCTCAGTGACGACGAACGGCACGCCCTCGCCGCTGTCCTCCGCGACTCGGGTGTTGCACGACGTATGCCGGGGAAGCGGACCAAACCCACCAACTGGCACATCACCACCCGTTTCGTCGGAGAGGCGACCGATCCGGAGGCCGATCAGCTTGCGTATCGGATACAAGACCTGATGGACGTCGAACCGTTCCGTGTCGTCGTCGATGGAATCGGTGGGTTCCCGAGGCCGTCGAAGGCGTCCGTGGTCTATGCATCGGTCGAAGACCCGACCGGGTCGCTGTCGGGTCTGGCCGCCTTGTGCGACGTCGCCGCCACCGACGTCGGGTTCGAGCCGGAAGGGCGGCCGTTCGTCCCGCATCTGACGTTGTCGCGCACCCGTCCTCCGACCGACGTGACCCGCTTCCCGGAGTCGTTCGACGATCCCGTCCGGATCTCCGTGGGTGCGGTCACGATCTTCCGAACACGGTCCACGCGGGAGGGACCCGTCTACGACCCGCTCCACGAGATCGCACTCGTCGGGTAACGTTCCTCGCATGTCCCCATCGATCACGCTCCGCGAAGTCGACGACTCCAACGTCAACCAGATCATCGATCTGAGCGTTGCTGATTCACAACAACACTTCGTCGCACCCAACGTTCGGTCGCTCGCGCAGGCGTATGCGACGACGAAGGTCTGGGTCCGTGCGGTGTACGCCGATGACGAACCCGTCGGGTTCGCAATGCTGTCCGACGACCACGAGAAGCCTCGGTACTACCTCTGGCGGTTCATGATCGACGAGCGATACCAGGGGAAGGGCTACGGCAAGACCGCGCTCGGATTGATCCATGACTACGTGCGGTCACGCCCCGGTGGCGACCGCATCTATCTGTCGTACGTCCCCGCCGAGGGCGGTCCCGAGCACTTCTACAAGGCGCTGGGATACGTGGATACCGGCGTCGTGCACGACGGTGAGAACGAAGCCGTCCTAGCGCTCTGACCGAGATCCTTGAATCGAACAGGTGTTCGGTTACACTGACGGCGTTGCCGAACCGGATCTGTCACACCCGCAGGGTACGTTGACGGGACCATACGAAAGGAACCGACATGGCGAAGGGCGCCGACGAAAACAGCAGGGCCGAGAAGGACAAGAACCTTGAGATGGCCATGTCCCAGATCGAGCGGCAGTTCGGTACGGGTGCGATCATGCGACTCGGAACCGACCAGATCCGCAAGATCGATGCCATCCCGACGGGTGCACTCTCGCTCGACCTCGCTCTCGGTATCGGTGGGCTCCCTCGTGGCCGCGTCGTCGAGATCTACGGTCCGGAGTCATCCGGGAAGACGACCCTCGCACTCCATGCGGTCGCCGAGGCGCAGCGCAACGGTGGAAGTGCGGCATTCATCGACGCCGAGCACGCACTCGACCCGATCTACGCAAAGGCGATCGGTGTCGACATCGACGATCTCCTGATCTCCCAGCCCGACACGGGGGAACAGGCGCTCGAGATCGCCGACATGCTGATCCGCTCCGGTGCGCTCGACGTGGTCGTGATCGACTCCGTCGCAGCGTTGGTTCCACGTGCCGAGCTCGAAGGCGACATGGGTGACACCCACGTGGGCCTCCAGGCACGGTTGATGTCCCAGGCTCTGCGGAAATTGTCGGGGACGATCAACCGTTCCCACACCACGGCGATCTTCATCAACCAGATCCGTGAGAAGATCGGTGTGATGTTCGGTTCGCCCGAGACGACGCCGGGTGGTCGTGCGCTCAAGTTCTACTCGAGCGTTCGTATCGACATCCGTCGCATCGAAGCGATCAAGGTTGGCACGGAGAACATTGGAAACCGTGTGCGCACGAAGATCGTCAAGAACAAGGTCGCCCCGCCATTTCGGATCGCCGAGTTCGACATCATGTTTGGGGAGGGCATCTCGCGAGAGGGCAGCCTCCTCGACGTCGCTGTCGAAGAGGGCATCGTCCGCAAGGCCGGCGCTTGGTACACCTACGACGGGGACCAGCTCGGGCAGGGTCGGGAGAAGGCGAAGGACTTCCTCCGTCAGAATCCGGACCTTGCTGTCCAGCTCCAGGATCAGGTCCTTCGTGCGGTCGGTGTGATCGAGGACGAAGCGGACGCAGAGGCCGAGGTCAGCGCCGACGATGCGGGTGACGACGCCGAGGGCTGATCCACCGGTGGTCGGCAGAGATTGTGTCAGCGCAGTCGGTGTCATGCGGTACCATCGGGGTACGACACACACAAACAACGACTGAAACCGACCGAAAGTCTCTGATGCCGCTGAACCGAGATACGAGGTGAACCAGGCTTAACCCCCTGTGTGATCACGTATGTCGAGTGTGTGCCGAATCCGCATGGATTCGGCACGCTTGTTTCTCAGGCACCCAGAAGTCGGTCGGAGTCGGTCACATGGAACGAGGACATCGTGGATCAGGTAGCCAATCTGTTGATCCCCGGAGTGGTGATCGCCGCCGTGTTCATGGCCGGCCTCATCATCGGTCGGAAGCTCGTGCGCCAGCCGCAGGCACCCGAAGAGATCTTGTCGGATGCCCGCATCGAGGCGCAACGCATCCTTGCGAGAGCCGAGGAAGAAGCCCGCGCCAAGGCAGACACCTATCGCGACCGTGAAGAGGCGACGCTCGAACACCGCAAGGTCGAGATCGACTCGCACGAGGAACGGATGAACCAGCGGGCTGCGACGCTCGAACAACGGGGAAAGAACCTCGCACAGCGCGAGGAGCTCGTCATCGAACGCGAACGGGCTGCCTCTGAGGCAGCTGCCGAGGCGGCACGGATGGCCGAGGATGCCCGTCTGGAGCTCGAAGCACTCGCGGGGTTCGACAGCCGTGCTGCGAAAGCCGAACTCCTCGAGAAGGTCGAGGACGAAGCCAGACGAGATGCAATGGTCCTCGTCCGTGACATGGAGTCCAAGGCGCGGGAAGAGGCGGAGCGTCGCTCACGTCGCATCCTCGCCACAGCGATCCAGCGCGTCGCATCCGACGTCGTCACCGAGACCTCGGTGTCCGCAGTCATGATCCCCTCAGAAGACATGAAGGGACGCATCATCGGTCGGGACGGGCGCAACATCCGCTCCTTCGAGTCCGTGACCGGTGTCGACCTGATTGTGGACGACACCCCGGACTCGGTGAGTGTCTCGACGTTCGATCCGGTTCGCCGTGAGATCGCCCGTCTGACCCTGGAACGGCTCGTGGAGGACGGCCGTATCCATCCGACGTCGATCGAGGAGGCCTACGCCAAGGCCCGCGACGAGGTGGAACAGTCGATCCGTGACGCAGGGGAGTGGGCGATGCTCGAAGTCGGCATCAACCGTCTCCACCCTGAGCTGACGACTCTGGTCGGACGTCTCCGGTACCGAACGTCGTACGGACAGAACGTCCTGAACCATCTGGTCGAATCGGCCCACATCGGCGGGATGCTCGCTGCGGAGCTGGGCATCGACGAGGCGGAGGCCAAGCGCGCCGCTTTCCTCCACGACATCGGCAAGGCGGTCAGCCACGAAGTCGGTGGGTCCCACGCCCTCATCGGTGCAGAGATCGCACGTCGGTTCGGCGAGGACGCCGCGATCGTCCATGCGATCGAGGCACACCACAACGAGGTCGAACCGAGAACGCTCACGGCCGTGATCGTCCAGGCAGCCGATGCGGTGAGTGCAGCCCGGCCCGGTGCACGCCGAGAGGCGCTCGACTCCTACGTCCGACGTCTCGAACGGCTCGAAGACATCGCGAGGAACTTCGACGGTGTGGAGAAGGTGTACGCCCTCCAGGCCGGTAGGGAAGTCCGTGTGGTCGTCGACCCGGGCTCGATGGACGATCTCGCATCGAAGGACCTGGCCCGGAGCATCGCGAGGAAGCTCGAGAGCGACCTACAGTATCCGGGTCAAATCGAGGTCACGGTCATCCGTGAGTACCGCGCCAAGGAGATCGCCCGCTAGCGGGTGCTGGAGCGTCCATGTCGGAAGTCACCATGCTCGGAATGCCGGGTGTCAAAGAGGTTCGGCCGCGCACGCGTGAGGGCCGCACCTACTTCGTGCGTACGTTCGGTTGTCAGATGAACGAGCACGACTCCGAGCGGATCGCAGGTCTGCTCGAGTCGGACGGGATGTCACCCGTCGGCACGGCCGAAGAGGCGGATCTCGTCGTCCTGAACACGTGCACGATCCGGGAGAACGCCGACACGAAGCTCTACGGCTATCTGGGCAGCCTCAAGCGTCTCAAGGACGATCGTCCGGACCTCCGTATCGCCGTGGGCGGCTGTTCGGCGCAGAAGGAACGAGACATCATCCAAGAACGCGCCGGGTGGGTCGACGTCGTGTTCGGTACGCACAACGTGCATCGGGTCGTCGACCTCCTCGACCATGCCGAAGAGTGGGGCCCGATCACCGAGATCTGGGACGAGACGAAGACGGTCGATGACATCCCGAGTGGGCTCCCAGTCCACCGCGAGTCAGACCATTCAGCGTGGGTGACGATCACCATCGGCTGCAACAACTCCTGCACGTTCTGCATCGTGCCGATCGTGCGGGGTGCAGAGATCTCCCGCCGGCCCGGTGACGTCATCCGTGAGGTCGAACGTCTGGCGGAAAGCGGCGTGAAGGAGATCACGCTCCTCGGTCAGAACGTGAACTCCTACGGGCGCGATCTCGACCTGAACGGCCGCAAGCCGCTCTTTGCGGATCTGCTCCGCAGGGTCGGTGCCGTCGAGGGGATCGAACGGGTCCGCTACACGTCCCCCCACCCGAAGGACTTCCGTGAGGATGTCGCCTTTGCGATGGCAGAAACACCGTCGGTGTGTGAACAGATCCACTTCCCCCTCCAATCCGGGAGCGATCGGATCCTCGCCCGTATGCACCGTGGCTACACGGCGGAACGCTTCCTCAGGAAGCTCGAGATGATGCGCTCGATCGTTCCGGGCCTCAACGCCTCCACCGACGTCATCGTCGGGTTCCCCGGTGAAACGGAAGAGGACTTCCAGAAGACCCTCGACGTCATGGCACAAGCCCGGTTCGACAACGCCTTCATGTTCCAGTTCAGCCCGCGCCCGGGGACCCCCGCTGCGGACTACCCGGACCACGTCGACCCTGATGTCGTCCAGGAGCGCTTCGACCGGCTCGTCGCACAGCAGAACCGCATCACCTTCGAACGGAACCAGGAAGAGGTCGGCACGATTCAACGGGTGATGGTGGAAGGCCCGTCGAAACGGGATGCGAAGATCGCCACGACCCGCACCCGTGGCAACAAGATCGTCCACATCCCGGGCACATGGGACGCCGGAACGTTCCTCGAAGCGCGTATCGTGGAAGCAGCACCGCACTACCTCAGAGGAGAACTGGCATCCTGAACGTCGTCGCGATCGTCGGGCACACCGCATCCGGGAAGTCTGACATCGCGGAACATGTCGCTCAGGTCTTCGGCGCCGAGATCATCTCGGTCGATTCGATGCAGGTCTATCGGGGCATGGACATCGGTACCGCAAAGCCGGATGCTGCAACCCGGGCACGGATCCCTCACCACATGGTCGACGTCGTCGAACCGGAGGTCGAGTTCTCGGTGCGAGAGTTCCAGACCCGTGCGCGGGCCGTGTTGGACGATTCCGGGGCACGTTTCGTCATCGCCGGGGGGAGCGGGCTGCACTTCCGTGCGGTGGTCGATCCGATGGAGTTCGCTCCGACCGACCCGGAGGTACGAGACCGGATCGATCGCATGGACACCGATGTCGCTCGTGACCGTCTCGTCGCTGTCGACTCCGAGGCCGGATCGCACGTAGACCTTGCGAACCCGAGACGTGTCGCCAGGGCGTTGGAGATCCACGAACTCACGGGGGAGACGCCGACCCGGCGCTCTCGGAACCCCCAGAGCTCGGCGGTGGCCGGCTACGAAGCGCTCATCGAGCACCACTCGATCGGAATCGATGCCGGAGAGGTCGCCCACGTACGTGCCGAGCAACGATGGAACGCCATGATCGAGCGAGGTCTTGTGGACGAGGTGGCTTCCCTGGTGGGCCGCATGTCGCGCACTGCAGCCCAGGCGGTCGGATACAAGGAACTGCTCCCCGTAGTGGCCGGAGAAACGACCCTCGAGGAAGCGAGCGAAGATGCGTTGGCGGCGACACGCGGCCTGATCAAACGGCAACGCACCTACTTCCGTCGCGATCCCCGAATAGCGTGGATGCCGTGGCATGATGACGCCGAAACACGGATCGCCGACGTCGTACGAGAGATCGAGGAGGTGGCGGGGTGGACTTCGTGAAGGTGCAGGGACTCGGAAACGACTTCCTCGTATTCGACGGGCCGTTTACGCCGTCTCACGACGAAGTACGCCGCTGGTGTGACCGCCGCATGGGGGTCGGGGCCGACGGTGTGCTCGTCATCGCCCCGTCCGACGCCGGTGGAGTGACGATGCGGTACTGGAACGCAGACGGCAGCGAAGCCGAGATGTGCGGTAACGGTCTGCGTTGTGTCGCCCGACTCGCTTACGACCGTGGATGGGTGGACGCCCCTGAGTTCGTCGTGCAGTCCGCCGTCGGAGATCATCCCGTCGTCGTCAAGGGTGATGTCGTGCGCGCGTTCGTCGGGACCCCGCAGGGCTATCGCACTGACACTCTCAAGGTGGCGGATCAGGAAGTCCATCCGCTTTCGATCGGCAACCCGCACGCCGTGCTGTTCGTCGACGATGTAGATGACGCCGACGTCGAGGGGATCGGGCCGCGGATCGAAAACGATGCGATGTTCCCGGATCGCACCAATGTGGAGTTCGTGCAAGTCGTGAGTGGTCAGCCCGACGACGGCGACGAGGACGACGGGGAAGAAGACCCCGACGAGGAGGTCGGCCCCAGTGTCGTACGTGCCCGCATCTGGGAGCGTGGTGTGGGGGAGACCATGGCGTCAGGGACCGGGGCGACCGCATCGGCCTACATGGCGTATCGGGTGCACGGTTTGATGGACCCGATCACCGTGCAACTACTCGGTGGTGACCTCGTCATCGACTTCGATGAGTCGGGAGCGTGGATGGAGGGCCCGACCGCTGTCGTGTTCTCCGGGTCGGTGAGCTGAGCCGTCCGTCAGTCGACGTGACGCAGCACAGCGACCACGACACCGAGGATCTCGACGCCTTCCGAGAACACCATCGGCTCGTACGCCGAGTTCTCCGGATGCAGGATGACGCCGAGGTCGGTCTTCTCGAACCGCTTCACGGTCGCCTCTTCGCCTTCGACGAGAGCGGCCACGATCTGCCCGTTGCGGGCCGTGGACTGCTTCTGGACGACGACGTAGTCGCGATCGAGGATGCCGGCTTCGAGCATCGAATCGCCGCGGATACGCAGCATGAAGACCGGTTCCTGACCGACGAGCTCGGTCGGTAGTGGGTAGACCTCTTCGATGTCCTCGTCGGCGAGGATCGGGGAACCGGCAGCGATGTGACCGACGAGCGGGACATCACGAACCGCAGCCCGCGAGATGTGGACGGCACCATTCGGTGGATCGATCACCTCGATCGCACGGGGCTTGGATGGGTCCCTTCGGATGTAGCCGGCCTCGGCGAGGGACGAGAGGTGGGAGTGGACGGTGGACGGCGAACTCAATCCGACTTCGTCGCCGATCTCACGGACCGACGGCGGATAGCCGCGCTCGGCCACCGTTGCGGTGATCAGGTCGAGGATCTGCTGCTGTCTGTTCGTGAGTTGTGTGCGTTCCGTCACATGGACCTCGCTTTCTCAAAATGCAGGCTAGCGCAGATTCGCTCCCAGACCAAACATATGTTCGATTGCTTGAGTTCAGTGTGTCGGCACTGCATAAGCTGCCAGCAGGAGGTCGTGGTGCGTAGGTTCTGGATGTTCGTCGGGGGAGCGATGGCGGTCGTCGCGATCGGTCTCATCGCGTATCTGCTCGTCCGTGACACTGGGCCCGATCCGGGTCCCGTCGTGCAGTCGGGCGTGACTGCGCCGGGCGAGACGCTGGTCCGACTGGACACGTTGCAATGCCACCGCGAGATTCCCGGATGGCGTGCGGCGGGGTCGTCGGACGACATCGCCGCCGTCCGAGCGTGGTACGCCGAGAACTTCGGTGCCCTGGTACAGCCCTGGACGGACCTCGCCAATTCACGGGGTGCGATCGGTGAGATGGTCGTGTACGAGGACATCGCCGTCTGGTTCCGTGAAGAGGGGCGCTACACGGTCTCGACCTTCGAGAGTGCCGATCACTCCTGTGTCCCGGACGGGGCCGAACTCTGGGACGGCCGACCGGTCACCGCATGGAGCGGGATCGGTGTCTGCGACGAACTCGATCTCGTCGGATTCGGGGGAGCGACCGGCATCTACGGCCCGAAGGAGGTCGCCCCCGGTGTCGTCACGCCGCCGCTCGATGCACCGCCACGCGGATGGGAAAGCGAGTCGTACGACTCGGCAGCGACGATCTGGTACAACCAGCGCGATGCGTCCGAGATCGTGATCCGGTTCACCGCCGGTGCCGAGCTGTATCGCTACGCCATCGGCGGTTGTGCGGGGGAGTGATCCTCAGCTGTTGGCTGCGGGGATCTCGATCAGCTGGCCCGGCTGGAGTGAGCCCGCATCGATGTCGTTGATCTGCTCGATGATCCGTACGACCTCACGTCGGTCGATATGGGATGGACCATGGTCTGCGGCGATCTGCCAGAGCGTGTCGCCCCCACGGACCCGATACGGCTCGGTTGCCGTGACCTCTGGTGTTGCCTGGACAGCCGAGGCGAGGAGTATCAGGATGACGACGACCGTGATGGAGATGATGGAGAGCGCTCGGAGGCGAACGCTTGCGGCTGTGGTCATGATCTGTACTCCTCGTACCTCGTGCTACCCAGAAAGGAGCTGAGCTCCTCAACGATCAAGGTACGAATCGGGTGTGACAGATTTTGACCGTTGCGGTCTGTCGCCTTCACACGCCGAATCGAACACTTGTTCGACAACACGCACAAGGTATCGAACACCTGTTCGATTGTCAAGCACTTGTTTGGTCACGCCTTGTCGGAACGGGCTACTCTGCGCCGGATGCGATGTCCGTTGTGCACCACCGATGACACCCGGGTCGTCGACAGTCGCTCCGCCGAGGACGGTCGCACGATCCGTCGTCGTCGTTCGTGTCCGAGTTGTGGGCATCGATTTACGACGTTCGAACGCCCGAGTGTCGTCATCGTGGTCAAGCGTGATGGTCGTCGTCAGCCGTTCGATGCATCGAAGGTGCGGCTCGGCGTCGAAATCACCCTTGCGGACCGTCCGGTCCCATCGGATGCCGTCGACGATCTCGTGGCCACCGTCGAGCGTGCTGCGTACGGGTCGCAGGGCATCATCGATGCAGACGAGATCGGTCGGATCGTCCTCGAGGGTCTCCGTGATCTCGACGAGGTCGGCTACCTGCGTTTCGCCTCCGTCTACAAGGAGTTCCAGGACGCCGGTGATTTCGGACGTGAGGCGGCGCGCCTGGCGACCGAGGACGAGTAGCCGGTTCAGTCCGTGTCGGTGAGGTTCGCCATGTGCGTCTCGAGTGCTGACGCATAGGCGACGATCCGGATATCGGTGATCGACCGGAATTCGGCGAGTGCTTCGGAGTTCGCATCGTTGAGGTCACGCTTCATCACGTCGAGCTCGTCGAGCAGTGTCTGCGCCGTCTCGCTGTCCCCGCTGTTGAGCGCTGCGAGGTACTCGCCCTGCCACGCCTCGTAGCGGGCATGGGTCGCAAGGGCTTCCGCCTGGACCGGAGCGAACGTTGGATCGTCCGGGAGTTCTTCGACGATGTCCGCGTCGTGGGCGAGGGATGCCGCCAGGGTCACACTGATCGTGTTGATCGTTGCCGTGTCCGCAGCGATCGGGAGATTCCCCGGATCGAGCAACGTCGGAATCGAGACTCGGTAGACGTAGCCGGCACCGAGCTGCTGTGCCAGGTCTGCGCCTTCCTCTGCCAACGTGCTCTGTTCCGCCTGGAGCGGGACGAGCGCATCGATGGCGTCGGACGGCACGAGCGGGAGCGTGGTCGGCAACGGTTCGTCCGCCGCTTCCTGCATCTCGAATGCGAGGGTGTTGAGTTGGGCGATCGTGGGGGTTGCCGCGGTCAGTTCGTCGGTGGTCGCTGCCGGGTTCGTGATCGCATCAAGCGATGTCTGTGCGTTCGGGAGCTGGTTGCGGACCGCAACGGACGTGTCGTAGTAGTCCTGTCGGACGGCGAGGGCGTCGGACTTGGCAGCCTGCGGGAGCCAGATGGCGGCGACGGCGATCGCAGCGACCACGAACAGGAGCGGGACGAGAACGGGCCACCAGCGTCGCTGCTTCTCCTTCACGGGGGCCGGTTCTTCGGCGACCGGTGTCGGCGGTGGTGCCTGCGGTGGCGGGGGCGCTGCAACCGGGAGTGGTGCCGTCGGGGGCGTCGGCGTCGGCGGCGGGGTGCCGGGGGTCGCAGGGCGCATCGAGCGGGCGTAGGTCAGGTTTGACGTCCCTGGGTTGCCGTCGAACGACGAGAACGTCACCTGGGTCGTGCGTACCGATGGTGCAGGTGGTGTCTCTTCGGCGGTCTCTTCGGGCTCGACGATCTCGTTCTCACGCGTGAGCTCCTCGAGCGCATCAGATCCGGTCGGAGCCTTCGGGACAGCGCCGACGGTCTCGAGAAACCAGGCACCGTCCGTGTCCGGGGACCTGCTGCCGGGTGGTGTATTCGGTGTGTCGTTCGCCACTGGTTCCTGCTTCGTGGGACAATCCGCCCATGAAGATACCTGTGATCCACGAAGACTCCCGTATTCCGATCCCGACGATCGCTCATCCCGGGGACGCCGGCGCCGATCTCGCCGCCGCCGAGGCGGTGACGATCCCATCGGGAGGCCGTGCTTTGATTGGTACCGGCCTGCGTGTCGCGATCCCTGACGGACACGCCGGTCTGGTGCTCCCGCGGTCCGGGTTGGCGACGCGGTTGGGGGTCACGGTGTCGAACGCTCCCGGTTTGATCGACGCCGGATACCGCGGTGAGTTGAAGGTTGGTCTGACGAATCATGGGAGTGAACCGTTCTCGGTGGAGGTCGGTGACCGGATCGCCCAGCTGGTCATCATCGCCGTCGTCGAACCGGAGTTCGAGGTCGTCGACGTCCTGCCGGACTCGGATCGTGGTGCCGGAGGTTTCGGATCGACCGGGAAGTGAACCGGACGATGAAACAATCGGACCCGCTGTACACTCCCATCGCAGTGCGGACGTAGCTCAGCTGGTAGAGCGCAACCTTGCCAAGGTTGAGGTCGCCGGTTCGAACCCGGTCGTCCGCTCGACAGAAAGGCGGTCGGTGGTGGCCGCCTTTCTCATACGGCGACGTGGCCGAGCGGCTAGGCAGGGGACTGCAAATCCCCGTACTCGGGTTCGAATCCCGACGTCGCCTCCAATCCTCCCTCTTCCGACTCCCGGGATGCTCTAGGCTGGCGCCGACCGACTGAAACGAGACGCCGTCGTGACCGACGCACCTGCATCGCAACAAGACGCCCCCCGCTTCGGGAAGAAGCAGATCATCGCCACGGTGCTCACGCTCCTTGTGCTGATCCTCGTCTTTGCAATCGTCCTTCCCCAGTTCGGTGACTACGCAGCCGCATGGACAGCGATCCAGAGCATGACGTCGCTCCAGCTCGGGTTGATCGTGGCGGCGACCATCGCCCTCATCATCATCTACGTGTACCCGTACACGGCGGCGATGCCGGGGCTGCGGTTCAAACACGGCTTCTACACACGGCAGACGTCGTTCATGATCTCGAACGTGATCCCCGCAGGTGGGGCGTTCGGGCTCGCCATCCAATACGGGATGCTGTCGAGTTACGGCTACGGCCCGACACCGACGACGGCGACCATCGGCATCACCGGTGTCTGGAACAGCCTCGTGACCTTGACGTTGCCGCTGATCGCCGTGATCGGTCTGTCCGTCACTGGGCAGTCCGAGACCGACGACATCCTCCGCACCGTGATCGCTGCGGTCCTCGTCGTGGTGATGATCGGCGGGTTGGCTCTCATCCTGCGGAGTGATTCGCTCGCCCGCAAGATCGGCGGTTGGGGCAACGCGGTGATCCAGTGGGGTGCCGGTCTCTTCAAGAAGGAAGTGACCTTCGATGCGGCCGACTTCCTCTCCGACTTCCGTGAGTCGATCATCGAGGTGGTCGCTGACCGGTGGATCCTGATCACCATCGCCAACGTCGGTCAGCAACTCGCCCAGTTCTCGATCCTGTATCTTGCCGTGGTAGCGCTCCAGGGCGGGTTCGGCGGTCCGATCTCGATGATGGAGGCGTTCGCCGCCTTCTCGCTCGGCCGCCTCGCCACGTTCATCCCGATTCCTCCGGGTGGGCTCGGGACGACGGATGCGATCATCACCGGGATGCTTGGCACCTTCGGTCTCGACAACGACTCTGCGCTGGCGGCCACGCTCGTGTGGCGTGCAGCGACGTACTTCCCGCAGGTGATCATCGGCGTGATCACGTTCCTCCTGTGGCGACGTGACCAGTCCAAGCACACGACACCAGCGACGGGTTCCTGACGCGAACGTTGCGGTTGTCCGTTCGCGAGGGGTATCTTCCCCAGACCACTGAGGGCGCTTAGCTCAGCGGCAGAGCACTGCCTCGACACGGCAGGGGTCACTGGTTCAAATCCAGTAGCGCCCACCAGACCCGACGGACGTTGTAGTAGCGGCTGCCCACCGACGACTTCGATGCGTTTCACGACCTCGATTGGTCAATTCACGAAATCGGTGACTGGCGCGAAGGATCAGGGGACGGTGTCCTGGCTAAGGTCGAGTGCGGTGTAGTAGAAGTCCGGTCGTGCGTTGCTCGAGCGAACGAGGGTCGGCTCGTGCGGTTCGGTGAAACGCCAGTAGGTCCGGCCCTCGACCTCCATGCCAACCTGACGTTGCTTAGGGAACTCAGCGAACGTCAAGTAGAAGACACAAAGCGGCGGCAGGCCCTCGGCGTCCCAGACGTATTCTGGCGGTCCCAGCTTCGTCGTTGATGTCTCTTGGCCGGAATCTGACAGAGCGATCGCGATGGACTGTGCCGTGACCTCCGACCCATCAGATCGGACGCAGGTGCGTTCTTCACCGTTTCTTCCCTGCCCCGTTTGGTATTGGACTGTGATCTGCCATGTCTCGGGTGCCTCCATCGGCTCGGCCGCGCTGCATCCGATCGTGAGCGCAACAATCGCCGAGATGGCCGCCATCGCGGAGACCCGCGCTGATTGGGATTGCAGCCGAAGGACCGCAAGAACCCGTACGCGTGTGGTCCTGGACTTGCAGACCCCTTTCGTCCGTCCTGCTCGCATTCTCGACGCTCCGGTGGTCACTGGCCCGGGCCACGTCGTTCCTTGCGGCCCGTTGTTTGATCGGTGCTCTTTTGCGGTTCCGACGACATCGCTAACTCCCAGCCGTGCCCGGCTTTGGGAGGCGGGCTATAGACACACGTCGTTGCCCATTCTTCTGAGCTCGTCCGGCGATCTCCCATACTGGTGCCGCCGGGCCGAAGTACGCCACGGTCGGCTCCAGAGTCGCGCGATTCAGTTGCAGCACGACAAGAAGTTCAGGCCGTCGACCGTGTGCCTGCAGGCTGACTGCGCGCCCTGTTGTTGCCTTGACCTCGACAGTGCGACCATCTGTCGTCAGAGCATCGAATCCCTCGTTCGAGGCCTTCATCAGGGTGAGGTTGAGCAATTCAGCGGCATATGCCTCGCCAATCATGCCAATCGTGTGACCGTCGAGCGGAACACCAACACGCCGAGCGGCCTCGACGAGATCAGGAATAGCGCTGAGGTCAAGGTTGTGCGACACGGGAGCCATCAAAGCAGGTCGGCGTCGACGTTGCGAGCATGCGCCAGCCCTCCCCGTTTTGGGGGTGGTCACAGCGTGAGGTCAGCCCAATCCCCGAGGCGCGACGAGCTCTTCTAGGTCGCTCACTTTCTTTCCGGCAAGGCTGTCCCATAGGACGAGATCCGGGTCGTCGGGTAGTGGTGCGATGTAGGGGACGGCGACGGTTGTGACTCTTGCGGCCATTGCTGCGGCCACACCGGGTCCGGAATCCTCGATGGCGACGCACTCGTCGGGCGTCAAGGCGGGATCGTGGCGTCGGAGGAGTGCGATGGCCTTGGCGTATGGCTCGGGATGCGGTTTCCCATGTTCGACGGTGTCGCCGGTCACGATGACGTCGAAGTAGGGATCGGGTAGCTGGTCGATGACGGCTTGCACCATTGAACGGTATGACATCGTGACCAATGCACATCGGATGTTGGCGGCGTGGAGTTCATCGAGCAGTTCGCGCGCTCCGGGTCGCCATGGAAGGGCATCGCGCACCCGATGTTCGACGTGCGTCAGAAGGGTGTCGACGATGGCGTCCTCATCGAGCGCAACGCCGGCAGCTTGGAGAACATCGGCCGTGTGGAGGAGCGATTGTCCCACCAGCTGCTCTGCCTGCGATTCGGACCACGTCCCGCCGTGTGCCTCCACGAGGGCGCGCTCCGCCTCGATCCAGTACGGCTCGGTGTCGACGATGGTGCCGTCCATGTCCCAGAGGACGGCCATCAATGGTCGGCGTGGATCGGAAGATCGCATGGTGCGCTAGTTCGCCCGGCCCGTTTCGTAGGCCCAGATGGCGAGTTCGACGCGATTCCGGGCTTCGAGTTTCAGCATGAGGTTGGCGATGTGGGTCTTGACAGTCGAGTGGCTGATGAAGAGGTCGTCAGCAATCTCGGCGTTGGTGCGGCCGCGGGCGACTTCCGCAAGCACCTCCTCCTCACGTTCGGTGAGGGGATCGATGGGTTGGGGGGCTGCTGCCGGGCGTTCGGTCTTGGCAAAGGTCTCAAGCAGCCGTGCGGTGATGTTGGGGGCCACGAGAGCCTCCCCGCTGGCCGCGGCGTGGATCGCCTGCACCAGCAAATCTTGGTCGGCGTCCTTGAGTAGGAAGCCGCGAGCCCCTGCCTTGAGTGCGTTGTAGACGTACTCGTCGACGTCGAAGGTGGTGATGATCACGACGGGGATCGGGTTGTCGACGCCCGCACCGGCCAACTGGCGGGTCGCCTCGATGCCGTCCATGCGTGGCATGTTGATGTCGAGGAGGCAGACATCGGGGCGGAGTTTGCGGGCGAGTGCGACGGCTTCGACACCGTCGGTCGCTTCCCCGACGATTTCGATGTCGGGATGAGCGTTGAGGATCATGGACAGCCCGGTCCGCACGAGATCCTGGTCGTCAGCGACTATCACTCGGATCATGATGGAGCACCTCCCTTGGGGAGAACGGCTTGAACGGTCCATCCTCGTCCCTGATTCGGACCGGCGTTGAACGACCCACCGTGCAGGGTCGCCCGTTCGCGCATTCCAACGAGACCGTAGCCCGCAGCCGATTCGGCGTCGAAGTACGACGCATCACCATCGTCGGTGATCGTGAGCGTCACCTCCGAGGCGGTCCCGTTGACGGCGACGGAGATCGCATGGGCGTGCCGCGCATGGCGGCGTGCGTTCGTCGTCGCCTCCTGGGCGATGCGGAAGGCCGCCGTCTGAATGGACGGGGCGACGTCATCGAGGTTCCCTGACAACGACACGTCGATCGGTGGGGTGTGATCGATGTCGGAGAGATCGGCGATCTGGTCGAGTGTCTTGCGGGGGCTGTGCTCCTCACCTTCTTTGCGGAGGAGGGCAACGATGTTGCGCATCTCGGTCAGCGTGACACTCGCCTCGGTCTTGATCGTCTCGAGTGCCCGGATGGAGGCGTCCGGATCGGTGGCGGCGAGTGTGTAGCCGGCCTGGGCCTGGATTGCGATGGCGGACACGTGATGGGCAACGGTGTCGTGCAGCTCACGGGCCAGCTGCTCGCGTTCTTCGAGCTTCGCCTGGGCCACCGCTCGGTCCTGTGCCCGACCACGGAAGCGAACCGCGGCACCGAGGGTGGAGGGCACCAGCAGGAAGGCGAACGAAGCCAAAGTGAGCTCGGCACCCGACGGGTACCACAGCATGTTCACGACGTGGCCTACGTTCATGATCGCCAGACCGAGGATCGCATCGCGCCCCGATCCCCATCGGAACAGCGAATAGGGGAACACAATGGTCCCGATCATGGTCCAAAGGCTCGGTGAATCCAGGCCGGCGGCGATGGCGGCGATGTCGAGCCCAACCATGACGGTCCACGCCACAGCGACGGATAGCAGCGGGTGGCTGCGCCGGAACAGGAGCATGACGATCGGGATGAGCTGGAGGACAACCGACAGCGGTGCCCAGACGATGTCGGGTGTGGTGAGACCTTCGAAGATGGCAAGGGCGAGCAGCACGCCGACGAGGAGCCAGTCCTTCCAGTCACGTGCGGGAGGATTCGGCTCGGCGGCTTCGGCCCAGAACGATCGGATTGCGTTGATCAGCACCGAGTGAGCATATCCCGGGGTCCGGAGCGAGACCATCGGCCGAAAGTACGAGATGCCATTCGACCGCCAGACGAGGCGATCCCAGCCTTGCGCCCGATGTATCGCCGCTCCTTCTGTCGCATGCTGACACCAGCCCTCACCGGAGGGTCCACCAACGAAAGGCACTGTCATGCAATCCATTCAGAAGATGGGCGGGATCGGATCGATCATCGCCGGCGGCACATTCCTCGTCGGACTGGCGATGTTCGCCATCATGCTCGGCGACTTCGTCGGGGCCTCAACGGCGGCCGACGCCGTTGAGTTCATCGTCGACAATCAGGCCGCGGTCTACATCTGGAACATCACCATCCACATCGTGTTCGGGATCGCGCTCGTCCCGCTCGTGCTCGCAATCCGTGATCGGCTCGCCGACGCACGCTCGCCCCTTGCGCGGGTGTCCACGGTGTTCGGTCTCATCTGGGCCGGTGTCATCGTCTGCACCGGGATGATCACCAACATCGCATACGCCACGGTCACCGACCTTCAAGCAACCGATCCTGACATGGCAGCCACGGTTTGGTCAGCGCTCGATGCCGTCGCCAACGGTATCGGTGGTGGCAACGAGGTACTCGGCGGGATCTGGGTCCTGGGTCTCAGCATCGTTGCCCTCCGTGAGCGTCTGTTCGCTCGCTGGACCAACTACCTCGGTGTCGTCATGGGCGTCGCCGCCCTCATCACGATCGTCCCGCCGCTCGAAGACGTCGGTGCGGTGTTCGGTCTCGGTCTCATCGTCTGGTTCGTCGCCGTCGGAGTCGCACTCATCAAGGGTGCCTCCGACGTCGATGCTCCGGCCGCCCGCACCGCACAGGACCTGAACGTCTGAAGCACCGACCGGACAAACGCAGAGAGAGGAAGCAGAATGACAACCACAACCGTCAACACAAAGCAGGGATCCATCCTCGACCGGCTGGTGAAGCCGTTCGGGATCGTTGCGGCAGGAATGTTCACCGCGTTCGCCGGATTCCAGATCGCACTGATGCTCGGTGCACCCTGGGGTGAACACGTCTGGGGGAGCGCCTTCTCGGCGCAACTCCCACCTGCCATGCGAGTCGCCAGTGGCGCCGCAGCGCTCATCCTCATCGGGATGGCGACGATCGTGCTCGCACGCGCAGGGGTGGTCCGGCAACTCTCGGATATGCGGTTCCTCACCGGCTCCACATGGGCGGTTGCCGGCTACATGGCGTTCAACACGCTCGGCAACCTCGCCTCCGAGAGCACCATCGAGAGCAACGTGTTCGGCCCGGCCACGTTCGTGATGGCGGTCCTCACCGCTTACGTCGCCTTCCGTGGCCCTCGCGTCGTTGGGGGTGCGCACAATGGCTCCTGACGATCACTCTCACAGTCCGCGCCGATTCGTACCGTGGCTGTGGTGTGCGGTGACGGTTGGGCTCCTGGGCGCTGTTGTGATCACAACGGTGCCGGCCTGGCTGGTCGCCGTGTGGGTTGCGTCGACGGGCGTCGCGATCACCCGGGGATCTCTCCGATGAACCCCCGTGCAAACGACAGGCCGTCGATCTTCATCGCCGGAGCAACGGGATATCTCGGTCGCCACCTGTGCGCCGAGTACCAGTCCAGAGGCTGGCACGTGAGTGCCCTCGTGCGCGACACCGAGCGAGCCGGAGATCTTGCGGCCGACCGGTTGGTCGAAGCGCAAGCAACCCGACCCGAGACGCTCGCAGGGGTCATCGACGGTGCAGACGCCGTTGTTTCCTCACTCGGCATCACACGACAGACTGATGGGCTGACCTACCAAGACGTCGACTTCCAGGCGAACGTGAACCTGCTCGTGGAAGCCGAGCGGGCCGGAGTCGAGCGTTTCGGCTATGTCCACGTGCTCAATGCCGACGAGATGCAGCAGGTTCCACTCGTCGCAGCCAAGGCGGCGTTTGTGCGGCGCCTCAGGGAATCCCGGATTCCATCGACCGTGGTCGCTCCGACCGGCTACTTCTCCGACATGGCCGACTTCCTGGCGATGGCGCGTCGTGGGCGTGTGTGGCTCTTCGGGGACGGGCAACGACGCATCAACCCGATCCATGGTGCTGATCTCGCCGCAGGTATCGCCGATGCGATGATCGAAGGTCGGAGGCAGGTCGACATCGGCGGACCCGATGTGTTGTCCCACGAGCAGGTCGCACAGCTTGCGTTTGCGTCACTGGGACGTCCGGCTCGCATCACCACCATCCCTGACGCTCTCCGTCGTCTCACACTGAGGATCCTGCCGTACACGACGCCGCGCCGTGTGCACGGACCGGGCACCTTCTTCCTCACGGCGATGGGTCTCGACATGGTCGGAGAGCCCCACGGAACCCACCGGCTCGCCGACTTCTATGCCGAGACCACAGGCAATCCACCCGTCCACTGACCACTACCGACCCATCAACAGAACAGGAGACACGATGAAGACGACCAATCCAGCAGCCACCCGGATCACCTCGCCCGTTGTGCTTGCAGCGGTGCTTCTTGCCAGCGGGCTGCCGTCCCTGATCGCTGACGCCCTCGGTGCCGACCGTGTCGTCGTCGGCACGGTGCAGGTCGTCGCGCTCATCCTCATCGGCGCAGCCGTGTTCCTCGTGCCGTCCCAGCGGCACGCACGCCCTGCCGTTGTGGTGCTGGGTGTCCTCGGCGTGTTCTTCCACATCGGGCTCAACTGGCTGCGCAGCTCCGAGATCGGAGTGTCACTGTTCACCGAAGGGGAACTCTGGGTACAACTTGCGGCGTGGCAGCTGTTGAGCACGCTCATCACTGTCGGGTTGTTCCTATTCCTGCGCTTTCAGCGCCTCTCCCGTGCCGAGATGTTTGCGACCGTCGGATCGCCGAGTGCAGACGCTGCACCGATTCCGTGGCTCGGTCACAAGGAGGCGAAGCCGTGGACAGCGTTCGGTCGCGAGCTCGCATTCATCCTGACGGGGGCAACGTTGCTGTTCGTGTGGCTCGGAGGGGGCTACGACGGTGCGACCGTCAAGAGTCTGCTTCTCGCGGTCCCGGTGATCGCCGTGTTCGCCGCCGTCAACGCATTCAACGAGGAGTTCCAGGCGCGGAACGCCATCCTTGCGACCTTCGAGCCGATTGCCGGTGGAGCGAATGCAGCACTGGTCTCGGCATTCGTCTTCGGGAGCTGGCACTTCGCCGGCACGCCGGGCGGCGTCATCGGAGCCGTCATGGCAGGGTTTGCCGGATGGCTCTGGGCACGTTCGATGGTCGAGACCCGAGGGATGGGCATGGCGTGGACCCTGCACTTCCTACAGGATGTCGTGATCTTTGCGGCCCTGTTGTCGTGAACCGGCTAGGCGGCTGTCCGCAGGATCGAGGTCATCTTCTTCCCACGGGCGAGTTCATCGATGAGTTTGTCCAGGTACCGGATTTCCTGCATCAACGGCTCTTCGATGTCCTCGACTCGGACGCCGCACACCACGCCGGTGATGAGATGACGATCGGGGTTCATCGCCGGTGCACGATCAAAGAATTCGGCAAAGCTGCGGTCGTCATCGAGCGCCGCCTGTAACCCACTTGTGTCGTATCCGGTGAGCCATTCGATGATCTCGTCGACCTGCTCCTTCGACCGGTTCTTCCGCTCCACCTTGGCGACGTACAGCGGATACACCGAGGCGAAGCTCATCGAATAGATGCGGTGCTCAGTCATGAAGCGACACTCCTGTCGGGGCTCCGGTGCGCTTCCGCGATTGTACTGTCGCAACCCTCCGGGGTACACCGGTAGCCTGCGGTGGATGTTCGAAGTTTGCGAACGCATCCGGTGGAGCGCGGCGCTATTCGTTGTCATGATGTGCGGCGCCGTGTCCGCCTGCTCACCAACAGCAGCGACGACCACCGCGACAACGCCACCGGTAACGGCACCGGCCACGTTCGATGCATCGCTCCTCGACGACGACTTGATCGAAAGGACGCGGGAGATGATGCATCAGGGCGCGGCATTGGCGGAGCAGATCACGCTTCCCCCGCCGGATGATCTGCTCAACGAGCTGCAGCTCCTGGCCTCGCGTTGGTCGGGTACGGCGCGCTTCTCTCCCGACGATATCGAGGACCTGTACTGGCAACAGGCGTTGAACTACGAGGATGTGCGCGTCGGACTTCGGTACATGCAGACGGAGGGGTGCGATGTGCCGGACCAGCCGTGTTCGGGACCCCCGGCTGATTGGCAAGCCGGGCTCGCCGACGCACAGCGAATCGAGTCCATACTGAAGGCACTGTTCGCTGAGTACGAGTCGAAGTAGCCGATCGGTGTCGGCCGGGTAGCCCGACCACCGTTGCCCGCTGGCGTCAGACGTCTTTGAACGGGCCTGCAGTCTCCGATTCGGAATCAGTGGCTCCGACCATGGCTGCTGCTGCGTCGCGTTGTGCCCGCGTGAGCTGATACACCATCCGCCCGCACAGGACAGCTGCGACCCCCATCACCCCCCAAGCGACGCCACCCACACGTAGCGCCGATTCGAGCCCGTCGATTGTCGTCGCAGAGTTGATCATCGCAGCAGTCCATCTGGTTGACAGGACCCCTACGAGGAGGAACGCCGTCCACCACGCTGCGATCGCCGGTAGCCGATGGTTTCTCCAGCGACTCCCGGCCTCGGGTGGCGCGGTCGAAGCTCGCGCGGTCTCGTGCATGACCCGATAGGGCATGAACAGGTTCGCGATCGGAACGAACCACCACCAAACGGCTGATGCGTGGGAGAACCTCAGATCGGAACGCTCGAGAGCGGTCTCAAGGTTTCGGTGAGCTCTGTATGCCCAGACGAGAAACGACGTTCCCGTCAGAAGGAACGGAACGAACCATGACTCCTCGATCGTGATGAGCGTGTCGATCATCGAAGGGCTCAAGGACGCAAGGTCGCCGAAGGCGAACCACACCTCCATGGCTGCGTACGCAATCCACAGGGCTAGGCCGGCAAACACAAGCCCCATCGGCGCCTGAAGGCGCGCTACTTCACGCGTTCGGTCGACGTGATTGGTCATGCTGTAGCTCCTGCCGTCGGTCGGGTGCATTCTTGCACGGCGTCTTCAGCGTTGCCTGAGCCCCTACTCCGGCCGCATGACCCCGGGGTCGGTGTAGGTGCGGGGGACGATCCAGCGGTGGGGTTCGATCCCGGTGGCGCGGCGGTCGGAGAGGAACTTGCCGAAGAGAGCGGACAGGTCCTGGGCGTCGACCGGTGCGTCCCAGCACGCGGTATCACTCAAAGGACAGGGGAGTGGATGGCCCGACGCCAGCACGGCTCGGGCTGCCGCCATGTCGGGATCGTCGCCGACGGGCTCGAGTTCGTCGATCCACGCAAAGAACTCGACCAACATCCGATGGGTCGAGATGGGAGGCTCGCAGTCGTCCCGCTCAGGGTCGCAGCCTACGGCGTATCCCTGGGCGCGACGCCACTCGTAGGAGCCTTCGGCGGTCCATCCCCCCGCCGTGAAGCGGAGTTCATCGGGTGAGGCACTGTGCGACGGACGGTCACACTCGAGTTCGTCGTACAGGAACCAGACCTCCGGATCGTGTCCGTCCGGCATCGGCGTGTTGCCGAGCCAGACCAGCTTGCGGTGACCGTCGAAGAGGATCAGGTCGGGTCGGCCATCACCGTCGTACTCGGACGCCGAGATGTCGAGGACGCTGTCGGGAACACCTCGAATCCGCTCGGAATAGTCGACTTCCTGCCAATCTGACGCGGCGAACCGGATCGTCAGGTCGTCGCCGTCGAGCGTCCACAGGTCGGGTCGATTGTCGAGGTCGCGGTCACCCCACGAAAACATGGCACCGTCCGGTGTGGGTACCTCGAATGTCCCCTGTTGGGCGACCTCACCCGTTTCCGGGTCGACATCCCAGATCGTCAGGACACCCTCGTCGAGAATCGCAAGGTCGAGGTTGCCGTCGACGTCGAAATCGGCCGTGCTGACCCACGCCGAGTCGGCCGGAACCGGGATGTCGAGTGTGCTCGTCCACTCAGCGTTGTAGCCCCCGAACGCCCACCGCACCGTCAATCCGAGCCCATCGGCCTGTTCGTTGAGGACCCAGAAGTCGTTTCCGCCGAGGCCGTCCCAATCGCCGAAACCGAACGCCGCGGCATCACGCACCCGTGCTCCCAATCCGGGAACGTGGGAGCGGCGCGCCGAACAGGCGTCGTGGTTGCGCGCTGAGATGGACGAATCGATCACGACATCGGTCCCGTTCGGGCGAATGCGTACGACGTCCACGGTGCCGTTCTCTGTCGTGTCGGCGAGGATCGTCTCCAGTGGCACCGTCGCGGGGGAGTCCACCGTGAGGATCCGCTCCGGCAGCTCGAACGGTGCAAGGTCGGTGACCGGTTCGTACGGGAGTGGGATGGAGTCGTAGTCGCTGAAGGCGGGACCCTGCCATGCCCAATGCATCGTGTCCTTCGAACCGACCCACAGGCCGCCCCAGCAGAACCCGGCGTCGAGGAACGACTGCACCCACCAATCCGGGAAGTCCGTGATCAGCTTGTTGTCGCCGCGGTACGGGTTCCTGGGTGCGTTGATGTCGATCGCGATGCCGTACGTGTGGCGTGAGATGCGCAGACTTCCGCCGATCGTGCGTGACGCAGCCGAACCGGTCCAGTCCGGGCGAATCTGATACCTGCCTTCGGTTTCGGCGAGTTCGAGGATCGCTTCGTGGGCATCCTCAAGGGCAGGAACCATCCACGGATGGACACCAACGGTGAACGGTGAACCCGGGACGTTGTATCGGACGAGATAGTTGTGGACGTCTTGGACGGTACGACCGAAGAAGGCTCCGAAATCCCCACGGAGCAGATCACCATGTGCCAGCCACCCGGTCTCATCAGCGTGGGCGGTGGGGATTCGCTGTGCGCCACAGGCCGATGACTCGGTGAACGCAGGCCAGGTCTGTCCTTCGCCACCGACTGCTTCTGCCGGGGAAGTCGAGAACACAAGTATTGCGCCGACGGCTGCGACCAACGTCGCGAGGGAACGCATACGGGTACCGTAGCGGTCGAAACGAGGTGCGCTACGCACTCGACCCCGGTGTGGATGCGGTGGTTTGAATGGGAACATCGAAAGACCCTCTGGATATCTTCGGTAGCGAAGTGCGGTCCCTCCACGAGTTCTTCAACGCCTGGTTCAACGATGGGACGACGGCAGGGTTGTCGATGCAGGACCTTGCGAGACGTCTCCACAACGATTTCTGGCTCATCTCGCCCCGTGGGGAACGTGTCGATCGATCCGAAACCCTTCAGCTCATCGAATCGCTTGGCGCCACCTCGAACCCTGGGATCCGTGTCCACTCGTTCGATGTGGACCTTGTCACCGAGGACATGATCGTCGGTACATACATCGAGGAACACACCGGTGTCGAGCCGATGACGAGCCGCTTCTCGACGGCCGGGTTGATCGCATCCGACCGGTCACCAACCGGCTGGGTATGGCGATTCGTCCACGAGACATGGAAGCCAGGCTCGGAACCGGGCTGAGTCAGTCGGGTAGCCCCACCCAAAGGTGGTGCGTCACCCTCGCCCATGCGAGTCCCAGCACGATCGACACGATCCCGAGCACGACGATCAACGTGCGTATGGCGATCACCTCGGCGAGCCCTCCGATGACGATCGAAGAGATCGCCGATGCCAGCGTGAACAACCCGAAGTCGAGGGCGAAGAGCCGACCGCGGATGTCATCGGCCGTCAACTCCTGGAGGCCGTACGTCGAAAAGGTGAACTCGGTTCCGCCGCCCATGTGTGCGATCGCGACGAACAAGGTCGCCAGCCACAGCGTCGGTGCGATCCCGACGACGAGGTACGACGCACCCCAGATCGACATGGCGAAACCGATCGAACCGAGGGTCTTCGGCAGGGATCGCCCGACGATGCGATACGCGACTATCGGTCCGATCAGGTTGCCAATTCCTCTGGCCCCGAAGAACAACCCGGTGCCGGCGTCGCCAGCGTCGAAGATCACGAACGAGATGACGGCGAAGATCCCTACCGCACCGCCCGACGTGATCGAATGTGTCGCCTTTGAGGTGAGGAGCGCTCCGACCCGTGGGTTCTCCCGTGCGTATCGGACGGCGTCACGGATCGCCGTCCAGAAGCCGACGGTGAACCGTTCCGTGGCTTCCTGCAGGGGGGTCCGGATCGAGGCGATGAGGCCGGCCGAGACGATGAACGACACGGCGTTCACGATGAAGGCGGTGTCGCGGGACAATGCGACCGAGACCGCACCACCGAGCGCCGCACCGAGCGCTGCCATGGCGCCCCACGCCGAGGACATCATCACGTTCGCCGGTGCGAGATCGCGGGGTGAGACGACATTCGGCAGGGCTGCTCCCGAGGCCGGGTAGAAGAACGACGCCCCGGCGCCGTCGAGCATCGCGATCGTGAGCGGGAACCAGACGCCGTCGAACATCGATGCTGCCAACAGACTGATGGCAAGACCGGCGCGGATGATGTCCGTCACCACCAGAACCATCTTGCGGTCGAAGCGGTCCGACACGAACCCGGTGACGGGAGACAGGAGCAGAGGCGGAAGCGCCCGGATGGCGACCGTCGCTGCTGCCATGAATGGGGAATCGGATGTCTCGTAGACGAGTCCGACGAGCGGAACGACGAGGAACCAGTCGCCAGCGAAGGACACGAGACGGGCCAGATATAGCCGTCGGAAGTCGCGGTTGTCGCGCAGGATTCGCCAATAGACGAGGGAAGACGGCATCAGGCGATGCTAGGTGTGAACTATGCGTTTACGGGTTCGGTCACCAGACCGTCGGTGAGATAGCGGATGACGTCCTCGGCCGAGTAGTGCGTCGATCCCGCCGGGGCGAAACGGGCGACATACTGCGCATCATCCCCAGAGGTGATCAAGGTCCCCTCGACGTACCCGCCGTCCTGGACCTGGGCGTGACCGACGTTTGCGAGCAACGAGTTACACAGGCATTTGCGGCCCACGGTCTCTTCCATCTGGCCACCCTTCGACAGGTAGTCGTCGACGGGTTCGGAGGGGCAGCGCCATCCGATCCGACCGTTGTCGCGTTCGTAGGCGTGGCGGAGGTAGCCAAGGTCGCAGATGCGGTCCCGCTCTTCATAGAGCACAGGATTCGACAACGTCTGTTCCATCTGGACGACCTTGAACGGGAAGCCGGTCGGGGAGGCGACGGCATCGGTGTAGACCGAGACTTCCTCGTCGCGTGAGGCATTGATCACGTCGTCCTTGATCTCACGGGTGAACCCGGACTCGTTGCAGTACGCGAATGCGGTACCGACCTGTACGCCGGTGGCACCGGCTTCGAGAGCAGCCTTCACTTGATACGGCTCTGCGTAGCCGCCGGCGAGCCAGAACGGCTTGCCGAGTTCTGCGATCGCATCGAGGTCGGGGACGTCACGGTCTCCGTAGATCGGCTCACCGGCGTCGTTGAACTCTCCGCGCTTTCGCGGCGGTGCGTTGTGGCCACCGGCGACCGGGTACTCGACGACGAACCCGTCGACCTCACCGGTGGACTTCGTCGCCAACATCTTGGCGAGGACGTGGGATGACACGATCGCGAGGAAGTTCGGTCGGGGGAGCGTGGGCAGCTTTGCGACGAGCTCCTTGCAGAACTGCGTGGGTGAGAACCGCACGAACGGATCGCCCTTCTCCGTGAGACCCTTGACGTCGATCTTCATCTCCACGTCGAATCCTTCGGAGAGCTTGTCGAGGAGGCCGGGAATCGCCTTCGGGATGCCCGCACCCATCAGCACGTAGTCGACACCGGCGAGCATGACACCGTACAGCGAGGGGAGGGTTGGGACCTGGATCTTCTCGAGGAAGTTCACGCCGACCGGGTTGCCGTGGCCCTCTTTGGCGAGGAAGACCTCGACGAAGTTAGCGGCAACGAGGAGTTCGTTGGTGGCCTGGCTGGGTCGGTGGCTGACCATCGGTTTGTTGGTGTACGGAGCGTCGGCATCCTTGCCGCCGTCGATGAAGTACTTGTCGATGATCCGCTCGGCGATCGCCGGGATGGGGAATGCGTTGAGTGCCCGCCGCATGTGACCGTCGGGATCTCCGTCCTGGAGTCGCCGTGCGAGGATGACGTCGAGCGCCGTGCCGGAGATCACCCCGAGCTGGCCCGTACGGGAGACCGCATTGGCGAGGCGCCAATCGGAAACGGCTGCGCCCATTCCGCCTTGGATGATGACTGGGAGTTGGGGTCGCATTGGCCGTCCTGGAGAAGAGGCACCGGTTGTGCCTGTCACGGGGTGTGACCCCCGAATCCTATGCAGGGTTTCGTTGCAGTTCGTAGATTCTCAGGTTCGTTGAAGGTCGCGTGATCGGTGATAGAATGTGGTCAGGCGAACACGGAAGGCAGCATGGCTTTTGAACTGATCGAGTTCTTGGAACCTGCGCCTGCGCCCGGTGAACCGTTCCGTGGCACCATCGAGACCAAGCTCGGCGAGTTCGACTCCGAGCAGGATGCGGTCGAGGCCGGTCGACGTGCATGGAAAGCCGCACGCGAACAGCCGTCCGCCGACGTGCGGTGGTGGATCGTGCGGGTACCCGGCGAGCAGCTGGCACGGTGGATCGCGGATGCCGCGAGCCCGACCGAGCAGGTCCTCGACCTCACGACGAACACACTCGTCGCCCTCGGCTGACCCGGACTCGACGCCGGCAACGAGGTTGTTCGGCGACGCTCCGATACGGATGCGCGGGTTCTAGGCTTCACGCCGATGACCTCTGAACCAACCACCATCGTTTCCATCTCTGACGCCGCACTCGAGAAGATCCTCGCACTGCGCGAAGCAGAGAACCTCCCCGAACTCCACCTCGGCCTCCGGATCACCGGTGTCGGGGCACAGGGGTTCATCTATGAGACCTCGTTCCTGCGCTCCGACGACGTCCTCCCGACCGACATCGTCGAAGACCACGGCGGACTGCCGGTTGCGATCGCATTCGACTCGATCGAGAACCTTCGTGGCGCCGTCCTCGACCTGTCTGGTGACGGAGCCGGGCCGGGACTCGTCATGCGCAACCCCAACGTTCCGTCACCGACCCTCCCCGGAGCCGAACTCGACGACTTGGAGCTGACCGGCACCGTCGAAGAGAAGGTCCAGCAGCTGCTTTCGGAGCGGATCAATCCGGCCATCGCCTCCCACGGTGGTGTCGCACATCTCGTCCGCGTTGTGGATTCGACAGCACAGCTCGAACTCGGTGGCGGATGCCAGGGATGCGGTCTCGCAGCAGTGACGTTGCGCCAGGGCATCGAACGGGCGATCCTCGATGCGATCCCAGAGATCGACGAAGTCATCGACGTCACCGACCACTCAATGGGCACCAACCCCTTCTACGCGTAGAGGCTCCTAGCTCCTGGCTCCTCGCTCCTAGCTCCGCGAGCGCTTTGCGTCCCACCTTCAGGGGGACGAGCGAATGGCGGTCGGCAGCCTCTTGCGTCCTCCCTTCAGGGGGGACGAGCGAATGGCGGTCGATAGACCGGCAGGAGCTAGGGGGGCCTTGGAGCCTGCGACAGCGATAGCTGATCCACCTGGTCGCAGGAACGCCGTCCGACCGCCTACCCAGGGGCGGCCAGCAGCCAGGAGCGAGGAGCCAGGAGCGGGCGGGTCCCCGCCCCTATTCCATCGATCGGCGGATGGAGCCCATCGCGGAGAGGGCGTCCGCGCCGCGTGACTCACCGATCGACGGGAGCTTGGCGGAGCGGCGGGTGTAGAACGAGCCTTGCGTCTTACCGGCCATCCCGGCTGCAGGTGCGGGCGGCATCGGGTCGTCGTCCTTGACGGGATGCGGAACCGAAGGGGCGTAGTCGAGGACCGTCGCCGTGTGCTCCTCAGCCGGTTCGGGGTGGACCTCGATCTGGATCGCTGGCTCAGGCTTCGCGGTCGCCGGCGGTGTCGGGGAGGATGTCGGAGCGGATGCGATTTGACGAAGACGTTCCTCGAGCTGGTCGAGCAGTGCCTGCGTCGATTCGACCTTCTCGACGAGTTCGGCGTGGTGCTGCTTCAGTCGTGCGGTTTCGGCGATGAGTTCGGTGCGTCGCCCATCGATCTCCTCGAGATCCGAAGCTGCCTCTGTCTGCGGGTTGCCCGCGGTCGCTTCGGCGCCGGCGAGGATTGCCTCAGCTTCGTTGCGGGCGTCCGTCATCATGCGGAACGCTTCGTAGCGTGCCTTGGCGACGATTTGGTTGGCCTCGGTCTGCGCCGCCTCGAGGACGGCATCGGGGTCGGACGCGTCGACGACTCCGCCGTCGTGGTGCTCGATCGGGTCGGTGGACATCACATCTCCGTAGCGCGTGGTGGTTTCCGCTCTTTGGTCCTATCGGCCTATCAAGCCCAAAAGTTGAGGGTTTGTGGCCCGCGATAGCGGAAGTTTTCGCGCGTTCGGTCAATCCGACTCGGTGATGGCGTTCAGCGCGTCGAGGATGGCTCCGAGTTCGTCCCGGAACTCGATTCGACCGTCAGGCTCGCCGTCCAGCAGGCCTCGGTTCTGCGCAAGTGAGATCCCCGATGCGAACAGGGCGGTCGAGAGGGCCTCCATGGAGCGAATCGTGCCCCGGTGATACATCTCCTCGCCCATCCGGAGTGCCTCGGACGGAAGGGAATCGGTGGTGAGCGGCTGGTCACCGTGGAATACCAACGTCTCGGCCACGACCAGATACGCCTCGAGGAACGGGCGCAGGACGATCGGGCTCTTTGCCGGCCACATGGCTCGCAGGTCCACGATCACCGGATCGTCCGGGCCGGAAGGTCCGATGCGGTAGCGAGCGATCTCGGTGGCGATCTCTTCACGGAACTGTTCCGTCGGCGAGAAGAAGAACTCGAACTTGAGGAGGTCGCGGAGTTCGACAGCCCTATCGATCACCTGTGACTCGAGCATGGCATCGTCCTCGAATCCCAACGCGAGTGCGATCTCGGCGATCGCCATCGGCACGAAGAAGTGGATCACCGTGTTTCGGTAGTACGCCGCGGCGAGGTGCTGGTCCTGATTCACCGAATAGATGCGCTTGGTCAGTCCGTCGGTGCGGTGGAGGACGCCGTTCGATGCCAACTGTTCGAGCGTCGCCATCGCTGCCTCGGCGTCGTCGAGGGTGATGTCCCCGGCGACGGGGAGGTTCCTCTCCTGGACGAACTGGAGGAACGGTTCGAGGACGTCGAGCGTTTCGTCCGCGCTGAAGCCATGGTGGGGCTTCGACAACAGCGCCATCGTGACGAGACTGACCGGGGTGATCGGTGTGACGTCGTTGATGCGGGTCGACACTTCGAACGCCAATTTCGGAAGGGCCAATCGGCCTTCGGGGGCGTCGAGGTCGAGGGTGCGTGGGATCTGTTCGGACATCGCAAGTGGTTCACCGAACCGGATGTAGATGTTCCCGTTCTTTCGTCGCAGGCTGGCGATGAACTTGATCGCCCACAGGAACGACTCCTTCTCCTTCTTCTGGCCCCGTTGCTCGGCGGTGTAGGCGGACACGTCGGTGATCTGGTCGTACGCGATCGACACGGGCACGAGGACGACGTCGTCGGCGATGCCACGTTGGTACGAATCAGCGACGTACGCGAGGAGGCCGAGGCGTGGCTCGCGCAGCTTGCCGGATCGTGACCGCCCGCCCTCGACGTACCACTCGAGGGCGAATCGCTTCTCGAGGAGGTAATCGAGGTACTGACGGAGCACGAACTTGTACGGCTCGTTGTCCTTGAACTCGCGGCGGATGAAGAAGATCCCGGCGCGTCGCAGCAGCGGACCGATGAGGAAGAAGTTCATGTTGATCCCGCCGGCCGTGTGGTTGAGCGGGAGTTCGTTCTCGTACAACACGTGCTGGAAGACGAGATGGTCGAAGTTCGACTTGTGCGACGGGAGGAACACGAGCGGTGTCTGTTCCGCACGGGCGTAGATCTTGTGGAGCTCGGTCGGGTCGTAGTCGACCCGACGGTGTGCCGTGCGGATCATCGTGGAGGTGATCGCATTGACAAGGTCGATGACGTTGGGGGAGTGCTGGGCAGCGATCTCGCGCAGGTAGCGGCTGGTGCGTTGGCGGATCGACGACTCGGTCTTGCCGCTCTGTGTTGCGAGGCGCTCGATCCCGGCTTGGAACGGGCGACTCCAGAACAGATCCTCCGTCAGGAACTTCGGCACCTTGTAGCGCAGTCCTCGGAGATGACGCTCTGCCCTCTCGAGAGCCAGCCACGCCTGCAGTGCGACGAACTCGCCGAGCGTGGTCCCTTCCGCAAGCGTCCGACCGGTGGGTTCGTTCCAGCGTCGTTCGAGGTCGCTACGACGAGCTGGCTTCCCGACGACGATGCGGACGCGATCGGGGTGCCGAACCTTGATGTATTGCTGCTGGAGGAGGTTCGGGTCCCGTGGGTCGCCCGGGATCAACATGTCGCGTAGTTCGACACGACGGACTCCGTCCCGCTCGCGAGGGAGCCACACGACGCGCAGCGGAACGCACAGGGGGTCGTCTTCTCTCAGCAGTCGTTCCTGGATCGACGGGTCGACGTGGGTGTAGCGACGGCGTCGCCGCGATGGTGGCAAGTTGAACCGAGACATCGGGCCGTTTGCGGTCGCCTCGATCTCGTCCAGGTAGTCGTGGAGCAGTTCGGCTTCGAGTGAGCTCGATGCATCGACGAGCGCAACGTACGGGCCTGATTCAGTGGGCCATTGCGGGAGGTCCGTCGCGAGCGTCGTCACCGAGGTCATTCGGTGTCGTCGCCACCCGGGAGAAGGTCGCTCACGACGTCCATGGCCTTCGAGGCCGCATCGCCAGCCATGCCGGCGACCGTGCCTACAACACCGGAAGCCGCGGAGGCCGCACTACCGCCTGCCGAGGACGCCTTCTCCGTCGTGGTCGATGCAGCCTGGGCGAGCGTCGTGGTGATCTGGTCGATGAGGTCCTGCGGGAGATTGTTCTTGAAGAAGTCCGTGACCATCGTCACGACCTCCACCACCTTGTCGGTCGGCAACCCGGTCTTCTCTTGGATCTGTGCGATGAGATCTTCCATCACGTCCCTTCCACGGCTCGCGCCGGATTGTACTCGGACTGTCCCACGCGCACAGGGGCACAGTGATCGTCAGCCCCAGCCGAGTTCGTGCAGTCGTGCGTCGTCGATGCCGAGGTGGTGGCCGAGCTCGTGGAGGACGGTGGTCCGTATCTCTTTGCGGAGGTCCTCGTCCGACAGACCGAGAGCAAGATGGGGTCGGTAGAAGATCGTGATCTGGTCCGGCGCTGCAGCGAAGTAGTCGACCCCACGTTCGGCGAGGGATACGCCTTCGTAGAGTCCGAGCAGTCCGTCGCCCGTCGGATCCTGCTGCTTCGTGGGCGCGGTCTCCACGACGACGATGAGATTGTCGACTTTCTCTACGACCCACGCAGGCAAGGTGTCGATGATCTCATCGACGACCGCCTCGAACTCGCGTCGGTTCACCGGCGGATCCGATCGGCGACGAAGCGATGCATCCGGTCACGTGCCTCAACCGCGATGGTCGTGGGGAAGGCGTCGAACGCGTGGACTCCTCCCGGGACGATGCTGAGTTCGGTCTCGTTGCCGGCGGCGACCCATCGGCTCGCCATGAAGAGGGTGTCGTCGACGAGCGGGTCCCACGTGCCGACGGTGAAGAGCGCTGATCCGAGTCTTGCGAGTTCGCCGTAGAGGGGTGCCAGGCGCGGTTCGAACATGACGGCGGGCGGGACCGGCCATTCGACGTAGTGGTTGCGGAACCATTGCATCGTGTCGCTGTCGAGGACGAGGCCGTCGGTCGTCCACTGGCGTACCGAGGGACTACCGGCGGGGAAGTACGACCCGTAGACGAGGTTGGCCGCCTTCCAGTCGTCGAACCCGGTCCGGTCCCTGACCTCGATCATGGTGGCGGCGGCGAGGTTGGCGCCGGCTGATTCCCCGCCGATGGCGAGACGGTCGGTGCCGAACTCGTCCTTGGCGTGCTCGATGATCCACTCCGTGGCGGCGATGCAGTCGTCCGGCCCTGCCGGATACTTGTGTTCGGGGGCCAGGCGGTAGTCGATCGATGCCACCGTCACGTTGGCACCGTCGGACATCGCCTCGTTGCCGACGTCACTCAGGTCCGCTGCGCCGAGCACCCACCCGCCACCGTGGATGTGGATGTAGACGCCGTCGGGCTCGTCCGCTTCGATGACCCGCACGGTGATGTCACCCTCGGACCCGGGTACCTGGATCTCTCTGGCACGCTCCGAGTGGACGACCGGTCCCCAGAGCCCGCGTCCGGCTCGTCGTTCTTTCCTGATGTGCTGCGGGGTGAGCTCTGATGTCTTCGGCAGCCTGAGCAGCTGCGCTCGCAGTGCTTCGTTGAAGGCGCGTGTTTCGTCGGAGACCGCGTCGTCGGTGAACAGGAAGGGGTCGATGTGCATCGGCATATCGTATCCGCATCGATCATCCGGGCAGGCAACCCGATCATTCGCCGCGCACTGCCGTACAATCACCGACCCGGACCTCTCCGGAGATCGGGCGATTAGCTCAGCGGTACGAGCGCTGCATTCACACTGCAGAGGTCACTGGTTCGATCCCAGTATCGCCCACCACTCGAAGCCCTTGCGAACACTGCGAAACGCAGACGCCGCAAGGGCTTCCGTCGTATTCGGCTCGAATCTGTCACACCCCTCGAATACACTCGAAATCACGCGAAATCACGCGAAATCACCCTGTTTCGCTGTGTCGTGTGGCCGAGGTGTGGCCAAGATGTGGCCAAGATTGTGCTGCGGCAAGGGACGCGATGTCGATCGACGCGAAGATGAGGAAACGAAATGGATAGACCGGAAGACGCCCTGATAGAGATCGCACAGCTCGACGTGATGAGTCGGTGGAATGCGACGAAACGCATTGAAGGCCATCGCTGCGCAGACGTTCTCCACGGCTGGTCAGCTGGGTTCGTGTCCGCGGTGGAGGCGTTCTCCATCCTGTCTGTGGACGCGAGTGCAGTTGCCGATCTCCGGTCTATCCATCGACACTTACTGCTCGCGGCTATGTCCGAAGACGTGGGTATTGCCCCGGACGATCTGGAACGACAGCTTCGATCACTGGCTGACGACCAGTGAGAGATATCGACGAAGAGCAACTAGCTGAAACGCTGGAAGCGGCATGCGACAGCGCGCTTCAGCAGGACTTCCACGGATTGTTCACCGTCTCGCGGCAGTTGAAGGATTCGGCCGAAGGCGCCGACGATCCTCTTCTAGCCGTTGCTTGCGGCCTCGACTATCACGTTCCCTTCTTCGAGGACGACACCGACCAGCACCCCTATGGACCTCAGTGGCTAATCGAAGGGGAAAGCTATCCGGCTCCTCCAGAGATGGTTGAGGAGTTGGTGCCAGGTACGTACTCGACATGGGAGAAGGCAGCTGCGCTCGCGGCGGTACCAGCGGTTCGTGCTCGGCTGGCCGACCTGCTTTGGGTCGTCCGATTTGGATCCGAGCCGTATCGATATGCCAGGGACGCGGTCGACGCGTATGTTGAAGCAGCGTTCGACGACTTCGGCACCGAGGTCGATCGATCCATGGCCATCCGTCGTGCATTCGCGATTGCATCCGAGCTCGGTGACCAAGAATCACGGCGCTCGGTCATCACGCAAGCTGTGGCGCTGAGCGAGCAGCAGCTCGCCGAGGGGGAACCACCCGGCGCCCTGATGGGCCTTCTGCGACTCCTCGTCAGCCTCAAGCCCGACGAGCGCCCTGAAGAGCTCACAGAGCTTCTCGACGACGCGTTCAGCCTATTTGGCCACGATGCCTGGCTCCGTCGGGACCTGACTGAGCTCGCCGTAAGCGTCGCCACCGATCCGAAGGACCTCAGACTCCAATCCGCGCAAGCGTTCTTGGAGCTCGCCAACGACAGCCGTGGGATTGCACGTCTTGCTCACTTGCAGACCGTGATCGACATCGCAACGTCCCATGGTTTCAACGATCTAGCAAGCGAAGCGAGACGGGCTGTCGAATCGATGTCGGATGACGACCTTGGACTTCACGAAGTGGCCGTGGAGTTCGACATCCCGGAGTTGGAGATTCAGAGGATTGTCGACTCAATAGTCGGCGACGATGACATCGAATCGGCGCTGACCAGACTCGGGTCTCACATTCCGACCGGAGACCGAGAGGCAGCTCAGCGCCACGTCGAGGAACTGCAGGCAGAACATCCGCTGCAGTTCCTCGTGACACGCATTGTGATCGGCCCTGAGAACGCCATCATCGAACGTTCAAGCGGAGACGACACCGTACAGAGCGAGGTTGTTCGCCACCAGGCCGACACCGCGCGTCTGTTTGGGATCGTGGCGGTGGCAGCGATAACCGAGATTGCCAAACGGTACGGCCCCCTTTCGGACAGCGACTGGTTTCGCGGCAGCGACCTGATCGAACCCGAGATAGCCGACCGAGTGCAGCGAGCGCTCGAGGTCTACGAGGCCGGAGACTCGGACACTGCTGCACATCTGCTCGCCCCGTGTACCGAACGGATCATCAGGCAGATCGCGATCGCTGTCGGAGTCCCAGTGACATACGAACCCACAGGAAGTCGCCACGGCGGCGTCAACTCCCTAGGGAAGCTACTCAGAGGATTGGAGGGTCTGCTGGATGAACGGTCGCGTTGCTATCTACAGGTGCTCCTGGTTGATCCGCGCGGCCTGAACCTGCGCAACCTAGTCGCTCACGGACTCATCGGGCGTGTTGGCCAGATCGAAGCCGCCTTACTGGTGCAGTCGATCTGCCACCTCAGGCTGATGGAGATCGCGAATTCGTAATCGGCTCTGACCTACCCGGTACCCCCGGGGGAGGGGGAGACGACGGGCGTGGGTCTGCGGGGCGCGGCGTCTTTCAAAGAATGACCCTTCGACGAGTTGCGAACCCGGCGGCGGAGGTCTCCGGGGTGGTTGCGCCTAAAGAACTGACCTTCGCATGGGACCGGTCCTCGTCGTGATTTGACATGGTCGTTCGTGGTGTGTCATGGTCGGTGGGAGTGGTTGGCTAGCGGTGGGAGTCGCTTTGTTTCGTCGGGGTGTTCTGGTTGTTGGGGTGTTTGTGTTGTTTGTGGGGGTTGTTCCGGCGTTGGCTGGTGTGGATCCGGTTGGTGGGGGTGTGGTGTCTGGTGGTGGGGATTCGTCGTCGATTGTGATGCGTCGGTCGTTTGACAATGGTTCGGGCAGTGGGTCGGAGGATGGTGGGGATGAGTTGGTGTCGGTGGTGGTGCCGCGGGTTCGTCGGGTGGAGGCTGGGCGGCATGAGGGGTTGTTGGTGTCGTCGGGTTCGTTTCGTTTGGGTTCGTTGCCGGTGTCGGTTCGGGCTGGTGTGAAGGATGCTGGCCGCGAGTTGGGGGCGGTTGTTGATGTGGTTGATGCCGAGCATCCGTTGTCGCGGCGTGCGTTGGCGGGGTTGGCGTTTTCGGTTGGGGTGGTTGACGGGTCGGGTCGTGCGGTGTCGGTGTCTGATTCGGTGTTGGTGGAGGCGAATCTTGATGAGATGCGTGTCCCGTTTTGGATGCGTGACCGGGTCGAGTTCCGCGAGTTCGTCGATTGTCGGGTTGGTCCGGTGGGACGCGATGACGAGTTTGCGGGTCCAGCGGTTGGTGTAGAGGACCCGGATTTGGCGGACGGGTTGGTGTGTGCGGATTCTCGCGTGCTCCCGACGTCGGTTGATGCTGATCGTCGGGTTGCGTCGGTGGTGTTGGAGCCTGATGGTGTGTTGAAGCCGAGTGTCGGGACGGCTGGGTTGGGGGCTGTGGGTTCGGGTTCGTTTGTGGCGTTGATGTCGTCGTCTTCGTCGGCGGGTGGCGATTATGGGGTGTCTCCGACGTCGTTGCTGGCCTCGCATCAGGTGGGGTTGTCGTCGGGCCATTTTGAGTTGTCGTATCCGATTCCGGTGCCTCCTGCTGAGGCGGGTCCGGCACCGTTTGTGGGGTTGGGGTATTCGTCGGGTGCTGTTGATGGGTTGAATTCGTCGATCAATGCTCAGGTGGGTCCGGTTGGTGCTGGGTGGTCGTTGCAGGCTGGCGGGTCGATTAGCCGCCAGTTTGATTCGTGTGACGGTGATTTCTGTATGGCGGATTCGGCGGTGGCTGATGAGGTGTATTCGTTGCATCTCAATGGCACGGGTTCGCGGTTGGTGGAGACGTCTACGGCGAATGTGTTCCGGTTGGAGTCGGACCCAATGTGGCGGGTTGAGTTGAAGTCGACAGGTGCCCCATCGGGGCATCCTGATCGGCTTGATCAGTGGTGGTTGGTGACGACGCCTGATGGGACCGAGTACCGATTCGGGTTTGATGACGACGCGGGTGATGTGTCGGATGCAAACTCGGTGGATTGGGTGCCGGTGGTGGATGCGTCGTGCACGATTGGCGTGTGCGCTCGGGCCCAGCATTGGAACCTGGACCGTGTCGAGGATGTTGATGGGAACCGGATCACGTATCGGTATGTGCAGGAGTACGGGTTCTATGACGCGTTGGATGGCGACGAGGACGGTGTCCAGTATGTGCGTGCGTCGCTGATTGACGAGATTCTGTATACGACAACGTCGTCTGATTCGTCGCCCCATGCAAGGGTTGTGGTGCATCGTGAGGTGCGGTGTTCCGATCGCACGGATTGGGATTGTGGTGACGAGTCGGTGTTCCCGGATACTCCGATTGATTTGGCGTGCCGCCAGTCGGGGTCGACGTGTGGCGAGACGTCCCCGTCGTTCTTCTCCGAACACCGTGTCGCCGGTGTATCGACTCAGGTTGCACAGGGTTCTGGGTGGCGGACGGTGGCGTGGTACGACCTGAAACCGCAGTACCCGGACCCGGAACAGTCGGGGGATACGGGGAACTCGTATCCGAATCTGTGGCTGTCAAAGATTCGACACCGTCCCGGTCACGATGGTTCGATCAACGCTTTCACGCAGGTCGAGGCCGAGTGGGCGTCGGTGACGTCAGGGTCATCGGCGGCTGCGATTGACGACATTGGGATGGGTCAAGGCGTGGTGGCGTTCTCTGAGGGTGACTATGTGAAACTCGACGATGTCGATTTCGGTGACGGTATCGACAAGGTCGTGGTCCGGTATGCGTCCGACAACGTATTGCCGGATTTGACGTTGCAGCTACGCACCGGGTCCCAAACAGGGACCGTGTTTGGCACCGTGACGATCACCGACACCGGCACATGGTCGGATTGGGACACCGCGACCGCGACGATCACTGGCGGGCCTACCGGTACCCATGACTTGTATCTGACGGTGGCTGATGACCCGTCACACAACCCGTCGATGAAACTGAACTGGCTCCGCTTTGACCCTTCAACCACATTCGATGAGATCGAGATCGCTGACTTTGCCGGTACTCCGTTGCCGAACCGGGCTGAGGCGGCGTCGAATGGGTATACGAACCCGCATCGGGTGTATCGGGTGTATCGGGCGGTGAACCAGTTCGGTGGCAAAGTCGAGGTGTCGTATGACCAGGATCGGCCATATAGCTACACGGCGTGCACCACGAATTGTGACGTGTCGGGTCCGTCGAACTACAACGACATCCGCCGCTGTGACCGCGGGACAGGGTGGACGTCGTCGTTCAACTCGTCGTTGCCGTGTGACTTCTATCGGTTGTGGGACACGATCGATAATGGGTTTGCGTATTGGAACAAGTGGAAAGTCGACACGCTCACGGTTGATGACCAAACGACCGACTCGTCGGCCATGGTCACTACGTATGACTATGGGTTGCCGCAGTGGCATTACCGGTATGACCCGGTGTTGGGGACTTACAACAACGGGTGTAGCGGGAATTTGTGTAATCGGTGGACGGATTGGCGTGGCCACGACACCGTCACGGTCACCGATAGCGCCGGGACCGAAACCGAGTACCGGTTCCATCAAGGGATGGACGACGACCTATACCCGTGGAACAGTTCCGGGACCGTGACATGGGACTGGCAACGCCAAGTGGACCTCGCCGAATCGGATGGCACATCGACCCACACGGATGCAAACTGGCTAGCAGGCCAGCTCCGTGAGATGCGGGTGCTGGATTCGTCGTCAGACCCGCTGTCAAAGACCGTCCATGACTTCCACGTTGCGACGACCGCAACCGGTTCGAGTGTCGACCTGTATGACGGTCGGCTCGTGGCGACGGATCAGACCGAGTCGTGGATCTACAACAACAACGGAACCATCGCAGCCAACACCGTCACCGACACCGTGTTCGATACGCACGGGAACCCGACGAGTGTGAGGTTCAACGGGCCCGGTACTGCGACTGATCATCGTGTCGAGACGGTGTACAACAAGAACACGTCGGCATGGATCCTCACCACCCCCAAAACCATTGTCACGTGGGAAGGGTTGACGGCGGGGGCAACCAATCAGGAGGAACAGCGCACCGACTTCTACTACGACGGTGCCACCTCCACCGCAACGGCACCAACCAAGGGTCACGTCACCAAAACTGAGGCGTTCACCACCAAAGGCACCACCGCATCAGTCGAAACCGAAACGGTCTACGACAGCCGAGGCCGCGTCTCGACTGTGACGGATGCCGAGGGCAACGACACCGACTACACCTACAACACCACTTACGGCTACCTCGCCACCGTCACGAATGACCTTGGCCATGTCACCACCACCGTTGCTGACCCTGGCACCGGACAGCCTCTCACGGTCACGGATCCGAACTCCCATGTCGAAACGTTCACCTACGACGACTGGAACCGGATTGAGGAACATTGGGCACCGGGTGTGTCGACCAATTCGACGCCGACAACTGAGTATGTGTACAACGATGACGATGCCGTGTGGAACGTCAAGATCACCACCGACGGCCCCGACACACACACCTACGACTCGTGGGTGTTCCTCGACGGGCTCGGCCGCACCGTCCAAACCCAACAACCCAACGGCTCAGGTGCCATCTGGGCCACCGCAACCCAATACAACAACACCGGACAAGTCCATCGTCAGGCACCCCAATACAAGATCACCGGCACCCCCGGTGCTGGGTGGAACAACCCGACGTGGACCGGGACGCCGGATGCTGATGTGTGGCATGAGTACACCTACGACCACCTCGGACGGGTGACCGAAGACGACTACCGTCAGGCTGCTGGCAGCTTCTGGGACACCACCGCAACGTATGACGGACTCACAACCGCGTCGTATGACGCGGAGGGGAACCGCACCGACACCACGGTTGACGCGCTTGGTCGCGCGGTGCAGGTTGACGAATACAGCGGCGCCTCGATCTATGCCACCACCGAGTACACGTATGACGTGTTGGGGAACCTGACCAAAGTCGAAGACGACGACGCAAACGCAACCACCATCACCTACGACCGGCTCAGCCGCAAAACCACCATGGACGACCCTGATCTGGGGGACTGGACATACGGGTATGACGACAACGGCAACCTGACCTATCAAGAAGACGGCCGCGGTCAAGACCTCTACTTCGAATACGACGACCTCAACCGGCGCACCAAAACCCGCAAAGACAGCACGAACGGTCCCGTCATCGCCGAATGGATGTACGACCCGACCGGCCACAAGGGCCTTCTCGACACCGCGACTGCGACAACCGGCGTTGGGGATGTGGTGGTCACCTACGCCGATTACAACGACCAAAACATGCCCACCCGCAAAGAATGGACCATCCCCGGTGTTGCCGGTGGCGACTTCACCCGCACCTACACCTACACCCCAACCAGCATGCTCACATCAGAAACCTATCCCGGAGGCCCCGACGGATCCATAGGCGAACAGGTCGACCACTCCTATGACCCCGACACCGGTCTCCCCGATGAGGTGGATGGCTCGTCGGACTATGCCCACACCATCAGCTACAACGACTTTGGAGCCGTCACCGGCTGGTCGGTAGGTGGATACAACGGACAAGTCGACCGCACCATCACCTATGGCACAGATCGCCGACCAACCGGATGGAAAGGCATCGGATACGGATCCGTCAACCTGATGGACATCCAGATCGGGTACGACGACAACTCCAACGTCACCCGCGTAGCCGACCTGTCAGGCACCAGCGGAACCTGGGCCAATCACGGGCAACGGCAGTGCTACGAATATGACCACCTCGACCGGATGACCGCTGCGTTCACCACCAACTCAGCGACCTGTGCCACCGTCAACACCAGTGTCGGTATTGGGGGCTATGACCATGATTACACGTATGACACGATCGGGAACCTGACGTCCAACACGGCTGTCGCGTCCGGTACCACCTACACCTATGGTGCCGGGTCGGCTGGTCCGCATGCGGTGACGTCGATTGGTGGGGGGTACAGTTTCTCTCATGACGGCAACGGCAATCAGACGTCGCGTACGACTCCGTCGCAGTCGATGACGTTGTCGTGGGACGAATCCAATCGACTCGAATCGACGACGGTATCGTCTGATGACACCGGCTACATCTATGACGCTGATGGGGGTCGGGTGGCGGTGATGCATCCTGATGGGTCCCAGACGGTGTACGTTGATGGGGTGTATGAACGGTCACAGGACGCCACGACGTACGAGTCTCCGTCGTTGGTGTCGACGGTGACGGTGGATGCCCATGGCAACTCGTCGCACAGTATTGATTGGCCGGTGGGTACCCAGGCTGGTGATGTGATGGTTGTGTTTGTGGGTTCTACGTATACGACTGCTGATTTCGTCACCAGTTGGGGGTTCGCAACCGAGGTTGACCAGGTCGTTGGGGATGGGTATTCGGGGGCGCTCGGGTATGCGGTCAAGCCCGCGGGACCGTTTGTCCCGTCGGGGTCGGTGTCGTTTGCGTCGTCGTCTAAGTCTCAGATTGTGACGGTTCAGATTTGGCGGAATCTGGATCCTGATGATCCGATTGCGGGTTGGTGGTCGGGGCCTGATGGTTCGGCTTCGACGGATACGAATATGACGTTCGATTCGCCGTCAGCGACCTCAACATTGAATGCGGCGTACGGGTATGGCTATCACAATGCTGGTGGGTCGTTTACGCCCCAGCTTGGGTGGACCGAAACGTCGGATCTTGTGCCATCGGACGTTTCGCGCAAGGTGGGGGCGACGTCTGGGTATGGGTATTCGTGGGATCAGTCACCGGTTCCTGCCGGGTTCTACCGTACGAACGTTGATTCGGATAAAGGTGTCGGGTTCGTCATCGAACCAGCACCAGAACCGGTCATTGGTGACTCGACCGAAACGCTGTATTACACGTTCAACGGTGCTGTCACCGTCGCACGGGTCGATGGCACCTTCACGCATGTATTGACCGACCACCTCGGCTCCCCCCACACCACCTGGACCGTTGTGGGGAACACTGTGGAACGCCAGTTGTATGAACCATGGGGCAACCACCGACACAGCGACGACCTCGTCACCGACAAATCATTCACCGGGCAGTATCAAGACACGTCAACCGGGTTCGGGTTCTACAACGCCCGCTACTACGACAACACACTCGGCCGGTTCATCTCACCAGACACCATCATCCCCAACCCCACCGACCCTCAAACCTTCAACCGCTACTCGTATGTGAACAACAACCCCGCCACCTACACCGACCCCACGGGGCACTGTGTTCCGGGATCCGGGTTCTTCTACGGCGGCGGTCATGCTGTTGAGGATTTCAGCGATCTGCCGTGCTCGTACGTTGACGTTCTAGCGGTCGAGGATCCATTAGATACTCCTGGGCCGTGTCGGAACGCGCCAGGTTCGATCTTCATGCGGTGTGACTACATCATCCCGAGCGAGTTCGAAGGCCGATTCGACCCCGGCCATCATCCTGAAACCGTGATCGATGACATACTCGAGGCGGCAATTCAGCTAGCCGAAGACGCGGCTGATGAAAGCGGAATCTGGAAGAAGGCGCTGCGATGGACGGGCAGTACTTTGCACTTCGTGTTCGAGTTTGACGAAGTGGCTGACGGCTGGCATCGTGAAGGGGCGGGAGGAGCTCTCTACGAGTTGGGGGAGACATCTACGGGCCTGGTCGTCGGTGGTGTCATGAGTACCGGCGGGACAGCTTGTGTGTATGCGACGGGTGTTTGCAAACTGCTTCTCTTTGAGGTCGGAGACCGGCTCGGCCAGCAAGCATACGACGTGACCACAGACTGGTTCGGCCACTCGTTGGACATGGCTCGAAACGTCATCCGGACGATCTATCGCACCACGCTGTGGATGGAGCCACGGTGAGGGCTAGCTCAGGAGCAGCCGAACTGCGACTCCGTCAGCGGTCGTCTGTCGTGAGAGTTCGGGCTGGCTTTCTCATCGCTTGGACGGCGTTCTTCATTTATGTATTGGTTGCCGACCCACAGGACGGCGGACCGGTGACTCGGTTGGTTGCGACGCGGGTTGGCCTTGGCGCCATCACTGTCTACGTCGTGGGAACCGCAGTCGTGTGGGCGCTACGGCGTGATTTCACCGTCGACGCTGACGGTTTCAAGTATCCGCTCCGGCCCAGAATTGAGTGGGCAGATTGTGAGTCGATTAGCCAGTCGGCAAGTCGGCCAGGCGTCCTTGTCGTTGTGTTGAGGGGACCGGCGACTATGACCGGCCAGGTTATCAAGCTCAACCTGATGGATTGGGATAGGGACGGCAGCGTCATTGCTGACTCGATCTATCACTTTGCTCGTCAGCGTTCTGTGTCTGTCAACTTCAGTCCTTCTGCGGTTCCAGATGGGCCGACATGGCGTATCCCGTTCCGGTCCTGAGAAGCGCATCCAGGTGGCCTGAAAACGAGAGGAACGCGGGCAGTTGTTCGACGTGACCGGAGCCGAGAGAGAGACACGGATCAGGGTACGGGCTGGCAGCCTGGACTCAGATGCCGTTTACTGGTTTTCGTCACTCGGGTTTGAGGAGAATGTCCATTTCACTGTAAAGACGGGCTGTTTAGAGTCGGGTTCGTGTCAACCGCCCGGCGCGGACGAAGGACTCTTCACTGGAACTCCGTCAGACGGCCCTCGAATGAACCCAGGGGCGCTGCTCAACGGCACGGTGAACCAACTCGCCTACGACTTCGGCTACTCGGTTTGGGATGCAACTTCGATTGACGTGGGCTGGTACGACAGGAGAACTTATCGATGATGCTCACCCTGGTCAAAGAGATTGGATCGCTTTGATGCGACGTGCAGTGACCTTGGTGGTGGTGTTGGCGGCCCTCACTGCTGGGTGTGCGTCGCCGGCCACCGATGGCGATGACTATCTCTTGGAGATTTATATGGCCGAGGCGTTCTTCAGCCGAATCGCTGCTGACGCACTTGGGCCCGAGGCAGTCGGCATGTGGGAACGCACCGTGTCGGCGGAGCCCTGTGTCCAACACTTGCCCAACCTGGTGCTCATTGAGTCGTTCCTACCTCTGACGACGGACGTCGGATTCGGTCAAGTTCGGCTCGATTTTAATCGAGCCATGTCGCGCGTTGGGGGTGAAGCCGCATACCTCCGAGACAGTCCCGTTCAGTCCGCCATTCTGCATGCGCCGACATCCAACAGAACCGCCACCATCTCCGGCTTCCTTGTCGACATTGACGAGCGTGGTCCCGGGGTTGAGTACTGGCCCAGCGAGTGTGTGGCTGCCGAGGCCGTCGGTGTCGACGTCTCCGACCTCTAGCAGCGATTTGAGTCGGTAACGAGGAGTACCTTGGCGGCACAACGTCAGATTGCCGGCACCGGGGTACCGAGAATCTGACGTTCCGAGAATCGGACGTTCCAGTGCTCAGTTCCGCTTGCTTGCTTCCGTTTCGACGTGCCAGACGAAGGTGGCTTCGCCTTCACGGACTTCGACGCTGGTGAGGGTGGAGTCCGGGTCCTTCTGGGCTTCCATCTGGATCGCGATCGCCAGCTCAGCGTTCAGGATCTCCTGGATCCACAACGGCATCGGTTCCCCGTTCCACGTCCCGTTGGACAGGTCGACGGCGAGGTGACCGTCCTCGACACGCAGCTTCGCATCGAAGGTCACATCGTTGACCCGGCCGGTGTCCTCGTCGGGACCGGAACCGTCGAAGCTCAGGTAGCCGTCGTGGAACTCGATCTCGAGCCGCTCGACGTTCGGGTCCTCGATGGACGAGTTGATGGCGGCCTGTAGCCGTTCCTGATCCACGGTCGACGTGATCGTCAGCGATCCGTCCGGGTTCGGTTCCACGTCGATCGAGCAGGCCGTTGCCATCACGGCGACCGCCACGACGGCTGCGATGAGTGTCTTCCTCATGGTGCACCTCCAAGGTTGCTCCGGGTTACACCGACAATGAATCACGAGAGACCAGCCGCCGACAGTCACGCCAAGCACATCGTGCCGTGACATCTGTCACACGCCGGAGTGACACCAATCACTCCCCGGACGGCGGTCTGTGGGCACAATGGACCCATGAGCACACAGATCGAGCCCGGACTCCTCAACCTGTTCCGGTGGTATGTCGGGATACGTCTCGGATTCCTGGTGCTCGTGTGGTTCGGTGTCCAGAGCGACGACCCGCCGGAGCCCGCACAGGCACCCGGACTTGGGATCGTCCTCTTCGGAGCGCTCCTCCTCTTCCTCGTCGTCCCCTGGTTCCGCAAGGTCGCTGGCCGAGCGTTCCTCCCGATCGCGATCGTCGCCGCAACGATCGCCCCGATCGCCGACGCCGTCCAGACGATCGACTACCGCCTCGACCTCGGGTACTCACCGAACGAGGCGCTCAGCGACTACTGGATCCCCTTCTTCCTGCTGTTCGTCCCGTTCATCCTCATCGTGTGGCAATACCGCTACCGCTGGGTCCTCGTGTTCGCCATCGGCTCGACCACGCTCGACCTGATCGCCACCGGTGGGGTGCTCGCCGCGTATGCCGATGCGCAACTTGCGTTCCCTCTGAACCTGGAAGTGCTCGCAGCCCTCGTCGTCGCCCGAGGCGCCTTGTTCGCATTCGTCGGATTCTTCATCTCGAAGCTCGTCGCCCGCCAACGCGACCTCCGCGAAGACCTCCGTGCCCACGCCGTCGCCGTCGAACAGGTGTCGACCGCCCGAGAGCGCACACGCCTTGCGAGAGAGCTGCACGACACCCTCGCCCACACGCTGAGCGGGATCGCCGTCCAGCTCGAAGCGGCGACCGGAGTGTGGGACATCGACGAGGACCGCGCTCGAGGTCTGGTGGCCGATGCACTGGCCGCGTCCCGCACCGGGCTCGAGGATGCACGCCGGGCGATCGAGGACCTCCGTGCCTCCCCGCTCGACGACCTCGGTCTCGTCGGTGCGCTGTGTGCCTTGATCGAGAACCAGGCTGCCACCTCCGGGCTTTCGATCTCCTACGACGGGCCCGATGCGACACCACCACTCCCACCGGACACCGAGCATGCGGTCTATCGGATCGTCGAGGAGGCGCTCCACAACGCCGTTCGCCACGCCGAGGCCACGTCGGTGCGAGTCGTGCTCCGCGTGCGCGGTGACGCCGTCGAGGGGGAGATCCGTGACGATGGCGTCGGTTTCGACCCCGAGTCCGTACCGGAGGGTCGCCACGGGATCCGTGGGATGGGGGAGCGCGCAGAGTTGGTCGGCGGTTCCGCCTCCATCACCTCAGAGGTCGGAGCCGGTAGTACGGTGCGGTTCTCCGTACCCCGACGGGGAGTCCAGTCGACGAGCGGGGATGAGACATGAGCATCCGCATCCTCATCTGTGACGACCAGGAAGTCGTGCGGGAGGGACTTCGCACCATCCTCGACATCGTGCCGGAGTTCGACGTGATCGGCGTGGCGGCCGATGGGGCGGCGGCCGTCGAGGCCGTGGCGAAGGGCGGCGTCGACCTCGTCCTCATGGACCTCCACATGCCGGTGATGAACGGCGTCCAAGCGACCCGCACCATCACCGCCTCCCATCCGGACGTCCACGTCCTCGTGCTCACCACCTATTCCGACGAGACCTGGGTCCTCGATGCTATCCGCTCTGGTGCGTCCGGCTATCTGCTCAAGGACGCACCCCGTAACCGTCTCGTCGCAGCGATCCGCGGGACCATCGACGGGGAAACCCACCTCGACCCGTCCGTTGCGGGTGGACTGCTCGTCCGGTTGGCCAGTTCGGACGCCGTGGCGGGGGATGCGGTCCTCGCCGACCTCACCGAGCGGGAGCGTGAGGTCCTCGCACTCATCGGCAAGGGGCTCCCGAACGCCGAGATCGCCGCCCGTCTCTTCCTCTCCGAAGGGACGGTCCGCAACTACGTCAGCGCCATCCTCACCAAACTCGGTGTCCACGACCGCACCCAGGCGGCCGTGCTTGCGGTGAAGAACGGACTGGCGTAGGCGCACTTCGTGCGCTGAGGCTTGCTACGCAAGCCGATTGTCGGATCTTCGGATGGTCGGATCATCGATACCGGCAGATCCGACAATCTGACAATCCGATATCCGACAATCCGACCCCGGTGGTTGCCCTCGGACCCGAATGTGGTACCGTGATTCCACCAACCGGTGGTGGGCTGGCCAACTGGCCAGTTCGTCTTGCGCGTTAGGAATAGCGCGCTGTATACTGCCGTCAGGTTTACCCCAACC
>JAUIIM010000161.1 GCA_030431785.1 Acidimicrobiia bacterium
TTAGTGCTAAATCTGAATCCACTTTCGCAGGCGGTTCCGAACTATGGGTGCGGGACGTTCCCGCCAAACACGAAAGGAACCAACCATGAAGAAGCGATTCGGAATCATCGCAATGGTGATCGCATTCGCACTCATCGTTGCGGCATGCTCGAGTGACAGCGGTGAAGACACCACCACGACCACCGAAGCAATGGAAGAGACGACCACTGTCCTCGATCTCGCCGTCGAGGCCGGCCAGTTCTCGACCCTCGTGGCCGCAGTCGAAGCCGCCGGGCTCGGAGACACCCTCTCGGGTGAAGGGCCGTTCACCGTCCTGGCACCCACGGATCAGGCGTTCGAAGACGCGTTCGAAGCCCTCGGGATCGAAGCTGCCGACCTGCTCGCCGACACGGAGACCCTGACCAAGATCCTCACCTACCACGTCATCGCGCAGGAGGCGGACTCACAGCTCGTCGCCACGCTTGACGGGCAGTCGGTGGAGACGGTCAATGGTCAGTCAGTCGACATCAGCGTCGATGCCGGTCAGATCATGATCAACGACGCCACCGTCGTCTCGGCCGATCTCGAAGCCGACAACGGCATCGTCCACGTCATCAACGCCGTGCTGTTGCCGCCTGACGTCGCTGAAATGCTCGGCGTGTCGATGGGCGACACGACGACCACGATGCCGATGGAGACGACCACGACGATGGCACCTGAGCCGACGATCGCGGACATCGTCGCTGAGTCGCCGGATCACACGATCCTCCTCGCAGCCGTCCAGACCGCCGGTCTGGTAGACGCACTCGCCGACCCGGACGCCGAGCTGACGCTCTTTGCGCCCACGGACGATGCGTTCGCAGCTGCCCTGGAAGCGCTCGGTATCACCGCAGAGGAACTCCTGGCAAGTGAAGACCTGGCCTCGATCCTCCTCTACCACGTCGTACCCGGCATCTTCATGGCAGCCGACGTCATCGATGCCGCTCCGATCATGGATCTGGGCACATTGAATGAGGAAGCCACACTCGACATCGAGGTCGTCGACGGTGCAGTCGTGATCAACGGCTCAGCAACCGTGACGGCCCCCGATCTCACCGCCAGCAACGGTGTCGTCCACGTGATCGACGCTGTTCTCCTCCCGGGTAGCTGAGAACCTCCATCTCGACTACCCGTTAGAAAGAGGGGCCCGCAGTGCGGGCCCCTCTTTCGTTGCACGAATGCGGGTTCAGTCCGCCGTCAGCTCGAGATAGACGTCTTCGAGCGAGGCGCGGGTGACCGACAGGTCTACCAGCTCGGTGCCGTGGTCGATTGCCCAGCCGGCAAGAGCGTGGATGTCCTTCGTCGGGTCATCCGAAGTGACGAGGAAGTAGCCCTCGCCATCCGACACAGCGGGCCGAGGGAGATCGCTGCCATCACCTACGGCTTTGAATCGGATACGAGTCGCCGACGTCTCACGCCCACCAAGCGTCTCCGGTGTGCCTTCCGCCACAATCTCACCACGAGCGATCACCGCGACTCGATCGGCGAGCACCTGGGCCTCGTCCATGTAGTGGGTCGTGAGCAGCACGGTCTTGCCGAGCGACGTGAGGTTCTCCACGATCGACCACGCTTGGCGGCGAGCCGACGGGTCGAACCCCGTCGTGGGCTCGTCGAGGAAGATGAGGCGAGGGTCACCCACGATCCCGAGCGCAAGCTCGAGCCGGCGACGTTGCCCGCCCGACAGGGTCTTCACCCGGGCGTCACGTTTCTCGTCGAGGCCCACCAGTTCGACCACCTCTCCCGTCGGAAGGCGGCTTGGGTACATCGCACCGTAGATGTCGACGGCCTCGCTCACCGTCAACTCCTCTTCGACTGCCGTCTCTTGGAGGACGATGCCGATGTTCTCACGGAACTCCCGGGTCGCCTTGTCGGGATCGAAGCCCAACACATCGATCTCGCCCGACGTTCGTTGGCGATGCCCTTCGAGGATCTCCACGGTGGTCGACTTCCCTGCGCCGTTGGGACCGAGCAGGGCGAACACCTCACCCTCGGCGATTTCGAAGTCGATTCCACGTACTGCCTCGACATCCCCGTAGTTCTTGACGAGACCCTTCACCGTTATTGCAGCCATAGGACGCACGATACCCCCACACCGGTGCGCGATGTAGTCGCCCGCCATGAACTCTTCACGGTGACGGAACACCCGAAACACGGCAGAAACGCAGTCGTCACAGTGCGTAACCGTGGGGTAACTGCGGTGACACAACTCACGCGTAGCTTGCGACCACGTTTAGTACGGAAGCAAGGGAGCAGGAATGAAACGCAGGCTTGTCCTCACACTCGGACTGACGACCGCGCTGGTCGTCGGACCGTCCGCAGGCACCGCCCTCGCGCAAGACCTGTCGGTGACCGAGGTCGCCGGGGCAGTCGACGCCGTGTGGCTCATCGTCGCAGCGGTACTCGTCATGTTCATGCAGGCCGGGTTCGCACTCGTCGA
>JAUIIM010000052.1 GCA_030431785.1 Acidimicrobiia bacterium
CACTCCGATATGGCACACCTCCGCATGCCGGGTTTGCGATCGGCATCGACCGATTCGTCTCGATCCTGCGGGGAGAACCGAACATCCGTGAGATCATCCCCTTCCCGAAGACGCAGTCGGGCGCTGACCCGCTCACCGGTTCACCATCCCGTGTGGAGGGGCACCAGCTCGAAGAACTGGGCATCCGGATCGCTCCCGAGGTCCTCGCCGAGTGGGAGGATGCCGCTGAAGCGGGAGAGGCTCCCGACGAGTCATGAGCGGCGACGACCTGTTCGCCGCTGCACGCGATGACATCAAGCGTTCGTCTGCGCCACTTGCGGCCAGGATGCGACCCCGCAACCTGGACGAGGTCGTCGGTCAGCGTCATCTCCTCGGGGGCGGCGCTGCATTCCGTTCGATGGTCGAACAGGGCAGGCTCGGGTCCATCATCCTCTGGGGCCCGCCGGGAACCGGAAAGACGACCCTGGCACGCATCGCCGCGGACGCCGTGGATGGTGCCTTCGAACAACTCAGTGCCACGAGTGCAGGCGTCAAGGACGTCCGCGAGGTGCTCGCACGTGCCGATTCCCGACTGGGGGAGGGTCGAGGTCGTACGATCCTCTTTCTCGACGAGATCCACCGCTTCACGAAAGCCCAACAGGACGCCCTCCTCCCCGGGGTAGAGGACGGGACGATCTCGCTGATCGGGGCGACGACCGAGAACCCGTTCTTCGAAGTCAACTCGCCCCTCATCTCCCGAGCCACAGTCTTCCGGACGGAAGCGCTCACGGTCGCAGACATCGAGGACCTGATCGATCGTGCGATGCAGGACGCCATGCGGGGCATCAGGGACGTCGGGATCGAGTCCGACGCAAAGTCCGCACTTGCCGAACGCGTCGGGGGCGATGCCAGGCTCGCTCTGAACTCCCTTGAGGTCGCGGCCACCATCGCAACCGGTCGGGGCGAACCGGACATCACCGTCACCGTGATCGAGGAGGCCTTGCAACGGCGGATCATCCGCTACGACCGTGCCGGAGACCGCCACTACGACATCATCTCGGCGTTCATCAAGTCGATGCGTGGTTCGGATGTGAGGGCAGCGATGTACTGGCTCCAGACGATGGTGCAGGCAGGAGAGGATCCAAAGTTCATCGCACGGCGGATGGTGATCTTCGCCTCGGAGGACGTCGGTCTGGCGGACTCCGAGGCGCTCAAGGTGGCCGAGGCTGCGTTCCGGGCGGTCGAGATCGTCGGACTGCCAGAGGCGAACTATGCGCTGAGCCATGCGGCGATGTACCTGTCTCTCGCACCGAAGTCGAATTCCGTGACACGGGCGATGAAGGGTTCCATCGAAGCGGTGGAGAACTCACCGGGTAGCGAAGTGCCACCGCATCTCCGGTCCGGGAGCACCGCCGGTGATCGTCAGCTCGGTCACGGGGTCGGGTATCGGTACCCGCACGATGATCCTCGCGGCATCGTCGAACAACAGTATCTCCCCGACGGTGCATCGGCTCCATCGATCGACCTGAAGGACATCGGTGCCGAGCGCGAGCTCAAGGAACGTCTCGACAAGATCGAGCGGGTGCTGCGTGGCTCCACACCGCCGAAGGATCCCGAACGTGAATAGGCTCGCCCCATGTTCGTGAGACTCAGATGGTTCATCCTCGGAGCGCTGGCGATGCTGCTCCTCGTCGCATCAGCCATCCGTCGTGCACGGGACCTGCGAGTGCGGCTCGATGCCGAGGGGGTGCGCTCGATCGCCGTCAGCTATGGAGCCGATATGACGGAGCGTGCTGGTCGATGGCTACAGGATGGGGCGAATCGGACTTCAGCCGATGCGGATGACCCCGGTTTGGCCAGTTCCGACGAGGACGGCTGATCGTCGGTCGGTCGCTAACCTCGCCCGATATGCACAACAACCAAGTCCGTACGACCTTTCTCGACTTTTTCGCCGAACGGGACCACACGCGCGTGCCGTCGGCGTCGCTGATCCCGGTCGATCCGGCACTGTTGCTGACCGTTGCGGGCATGGTGCCCTTCAAGTCGTATCTCCTCGGAGAAGAGACTCCGCCGTATCCGCGTGCGGTGAGCTCCCAGAAGTGCATCCGAACCGCCGACATCGAGGTCATCGGGACGACGGCGAGACACATGTCCTTCTTCGAGATGCTCGGGAACTTCTCGTTCGGCGACTACTTCAAGGAGACCGCGATTCCTCTTGCGTACGAGCTGTTGACGGAGGGCTATCACCTCGATCCTGATCGGCTCTGGTACACGATCCATGTCGACGACGATGAGGCCGCTGGCATCTGGCTCGACGCGGTGGGGATTCCGGAGAACCGTCTGCAACGAACCGATCGGGAGAACTTCTGGCAGATGGGTGTAGCGGGACCGGCGGGTCCTGATTCCGAGATCTTCTACGACCGCGGCCCCGAATACGGTGAGGACGGCGGTCCGATCGTCGACGAAGACCGATTCATGGAGATCTGCAACCTCGTGTTCATGCAGTACATCCAGGACGAGCCGTTCCACGTCGTCGGCGATCTTCCGGCGAAATCGATCGACACCGGGATGGGCCTCGAACGCATGTCGATGGTCCTCCAAGGCGTTGAGACGGTGTTCGAAACCGCAACGCTCCGAGAAGTCATGGCTGTCGGTGAGAACCGGGTCGGGATGAGCTATGGCGACAACGACACGGTTGACGTGTCGCTCCGCATTTTCGCAGACCACGGCCGCGCCATCACGTTCCTCATCAACGATGGTGTCGTGCCGTCGAACGAAGGAAGGGGCTACGTCCTTCGTCGCCTTCTCCGTCGTGTGGTCCGCCACGCCCACATCCTCGATGCGCCGGAACCGATCGTTGGCGATCTCGTCGACGCAACCGTCGGAGCGATGCAGGAGGGCTACCCCGAGCTGACCGAGAACGCCGGCTTCATACGCGAGATGGCCGAGCGTGAGGAGGAAGGCTTCTCCCGGACCCTCGCCGCGGGTGAGCAGCTCCTCGATGCCGAGATCGAGCGAATCGGCGACGGTGGCACCATCTCTGGCTCTGCTGCCTTCAAACTGCACGACACCTACGGGTTCCCGATCGACCTCACCGAAGAGATCGCCCAGGATCGAGGCGTCGCAGTCGACCGGGCCGGATTCGAGACCGAGATGGAACAGCAGCGTGTGCGTGCTCGGGCAGCGTTCGACGCCGACCACTCGAGTGGCGAAACCGAGGTCTATCGCACCGCACTCAGGGGCGTCGAACCCTCCGAATTCATCGGATACGAGAACGTCGAAGGAACCGGCACGCTCCTCACGATCCTCGTCGACGGCGAGGTCGTGGAGCGCGCCGACGAGGGAGCGCCGGTCGAGGTGTTCGCCGATGTCACACCGTTCTATGCGGAATCGGGTGGACAGGTCGGTGACACCGGGACCATCGAGACGGAAACAGGCACCGTACGGATATCAGACACGCAGTATGCGATGCCGGGGGTCCACGGGCACCGCGGTACGGTCGTGAAGGGCTTCATCCAGCGCGCCCAGTCGGCGACCCTCGATGTCGACGCAACCCGCCGCGAACGGACTCGCAAGAACCACACCGGGACCCACATCCTCCATTGGGCACTCCGTGACATCATCGGGGACCATGTCCATCAGGCGGGGTCCCTCGTCGCACCTGATCGGCTCCGATTCGACTTCAGTCACTTCGCTGCCGTCGAGCGTGACGCGTTGGGTGAGGTCGAACGGACGGTCAACGAACGGATCATCGCCAACGAAGCGGTCACGACGATCGAGACCAGCAAGGAGGACGCCGAGAAGATGGGGGCCCTTGCGTTCTTCGGTGACAAGTACGGTGAAGTCGTACGAGTCGTGCGGACCGGAGACTTCTCCACAGAGTTCTGTGGTGGCACGCACGTGCCGTCCACAGGGCAGGTCGGCCCCCTCGTCCTCGTGTCGGAAGGCTCCGTGGGGTCGAATATCCGTCGGGTCGAGGCACTCACCGGATCGGCCGCATACGATCACCTCGCCGACCTCCGTCGACAGCTCGAAGACCTCTCCGGCGTGTTGCGCACCCAGTCCGACAACGTCGTATCCGCTGCGCGCTCGCTCACGCAACGGCTCAAGGATGCAGAAGAACGCATCGGGGAGTTCGAGGAGCGTGAACGTGCCGGAGCAGCCGTGTCGCTCCTCGACGGTGCCGAGACCATCGGAGACGCGTCGCTCGTTTCCGGACGAGTCGACGGTGCGGGAGGCGATGGCGTGCGTTCGCTCGCCTTCCAGATCAGGGATCGCATCGGTTCCGGCGTCGGCATCGTCGGTTCGGTGACCGACGGCAAAGCGGCGATCGTCGTGTTCGTGACGGACGACCTCGTCGATCGTCGCATCGTCGCCGGTGAGATCGCCGCCGCAGGTGCTGCGGTACTCGGTGGTGGCGGGAGCCGCGATCCAAGGCTCGCACAGGCGGGAGGACCGAACGCCGAGCAGATGGACGAAGCGCTCGTCGCGGCCACGGACGCAGCGAGGGATGCGCTGCAGGGACTGTGATGGGCAGAGCGCTCGGCTTGGATCCGGGCACTCGCCGCATCGGCGTCGCCATATCCGATCCGACCCGGACCATTGCATCCCCGCTCCGGTACCTCGATGCCGAGGACGGATCACATGTCGACGAGATCGGTCGGATCGTCGACGAGATGGAGGTCACCGTGATCGTCATCGGTCTCCCGATCGCCCTTGACGGCTCGGAAGGACCGTCCGCACGCATGGCCCGGGAGCTCGGGGCCTCTTTGGCTGCGCTCGATATCGAGGTGGTATTTCAAGACGAACGCTTCACTTCGGCCACCGCCGAAGCTGCGCTCATCAGTGGTGGCGTGCGACGTGGAAAGCGCAAGGAACGCGTGGACCAGGTGGCGGCGTCCGTGATGCTCCAGCAATGGCTTGAAGCCGAGAGGTACCGAAACGACGATGACTGACGAAACGACGACCGGCGGACGGACACGCGTCGTCGTCATCGCGGCTGTGTCCCTCTTCGGAATCCTGCTGCTTGTGCTCGCTGCGAATCTCCTGGCCGGCGTGGTCGGTGGCGGCGCATCCCTGCCCCCCGGGCAGCCCGTCGAGATCACGGTCCAACCGGGTTCTCCCGCCTCCACCGTGTACCGCGACCTCGCTGACGCCGGCGTCGTCTCGTACTCGTCCATCGAGAGCGCCGTCGATGACGCCGACGCTGAAACACTGATCCAGCCCGGCACGTATGCCCTCGAGACGGGGATGGACGCCGATGCGGTGCTCGCTGTGCTCCTCGAAGGCGGAACCGTCACGGACTCACGTGCCATCACCATCGTCGAGGGTCGGACGGTCGATCGCATCATCACGGCTCTCGCCGAAGCCACCGAGTACGAGGAGTCCGACTTCATCGCGGCGCTCGAAGCCGGTGCCGTCACATCCCCGTTTCTCCCCGTCGGAACGGACAGTCTCACCATCGAGAATCGATGGGAAGGGCTGCTGTATCCGGCACGCTACGAGATCCCGGTCGGTGCGACGGCCGCCAGCATCCTCCAGCAGATGGCGGACACCATGGTTGCCAGGTTCGAACAGGTCGATTGGTCGATGCTCGACGACACCGGTTTTGATCGCTACGAGATCCTGACGATGGCGTCCTTGATCGAACGGGAAGCTGGCACCGATGAGGACCGGGCGTTGATTTCCAGCGTCATCCACAATCGACTGGCGATGCCGATGCGGCTTCAGATCGATGCAACCGTCATCTATGCACTCGGTGAGAATCCCGGGCGTGTCCTCGCAGACGACCTCGAGATCGATTCTCCGTACAACACGTACCGAGTCGACGGGCTCCCTCCGACTCCGATCGGGACCGTGTCGATACCTTCTATCGAAGCAGCACTCTCCCCAGCGGAAACGGACTACCTGTTCTACGTGCTGACGGACACCGACGGTTCGCACGCCTTCGCCGTGACGTACGAGGAGCATCAGGTCAATGTCGAAGATGCCAAGGCCCGTGGGGTTCTGCCGTGAGCGGTGCGTACGCCGTCGTCGGTGATCCGATCGATCATTCGTTGTCGCCCGCCCTCCACAGCGCCGGCTTCGATTCACTCGGGATATCGGCCACCTATGACCGTATCCAGATCCCCGCTGGCGAGTTCGACTCGATCCTGTCGGCGCTCCGAGCAGGGGCTTTGGACGGGATCAACGTGACGATGCCACACAAGACAGCTGCCTTCGGCCAATCGGATTCCCACAGCCCGGAGGCCCGCCGGACCGGATCGGTCAACACGATCGTCCAATCCGATGGCGCATTGATGGGCTACAACACGGACATCGCCGGCGTCCGGTTTGCGTTGGGCCGGCTTGGTGAAACCGCACCGCAGAGGGTCTTGGTGCTCGGTGCAGGTGGAGCGGCGGCTGCGGCGCTCGTGGCATGTGCGGAATCGGCTGTGTACGTCAGTGCGCGTTCTGAGACAAGGGCGGAAACACTCACTCGGCAGGTCGAGGTGAATACGCAGTTCGTCCCGTGGGGGAGCGGCGTCGCAGGAGCCATCGTCGTCAACGCCACACCGATCGGCATGCACGGAGAGCACCTCCCGGACGACGTCGTCGCGGACGCAGTCGCACTGCTCGACATGACGTACGGCGGTTCCGTTTCACCTGCGGTCGACGCGATGCGTGCCGTGGGTCGGCCCGCCGTCGACGGTCGGTCGATGCTCGTCGGCCAAGCAGTCGACGCCTTCCGCCTCTTCACAGGCCGTGACGTCGACCCTGCGGTGATGCTCGCAGCCATCGGGTTGTGACACCGCAACCGCAGCATCCGGGCGTATGCTCGTCCACCGATGCTTGCTGTTGCCGCCCTCGGAGTGATTCTCGGACTCATCGGTGCGCGTTCCTTCGTGGCCGAAGTCGACGCACATCGCCTACGGGGAGAGGATCGCTGGTGGGACCCACGATGCCCTGAGTGTGCATCCTCACTCGGGGTGTTGCTCGTGCGTTGTCGGGAGGGTCATCGGCAACGATTCATCAATGTGATGATCCTCGTACTACTCCCGGTCTTGCTGGCGTCCGCGGCGTACTGGGTGCCGTCGCTGTGGGTATGGCCCGCCTACGCCGTGTTCGTGGCATCGATGTTGTTGCTGTCCGTCGCCGATCTGGATACGAAGCTCATCCCGAATCGAATCCTCGGGCCGGCAACCCTCGTAGGTGCCGTCCTCCTGGTCGGAGGCTGGATCTTCGACATGGATGCGGGGTCGTTGCTCCGTGCGTTGCTGGGAGCACTTGCATACTTCTTCGTGATGTATCTGCTTGCGGTGATCGCTCGCGGTGCTCTCGGATTCGGAGACGTGAAGCTCGCCTTCCTCATCGGCGGTTTTGCCGGCTTCATCAGCTGGGGTTCGGTCCTGGTCGCCGGGATCGGCGGTTTCCTCATCGGTGGAATCGTCTCCGTCGCGTTGTTGGTCTCCGGAAAGTTCGGCAGGAAGGATTCCATCCCTTTCGGGCCGTTCATGGCGATCGGAGGCGTCATCGCCGTGGTCTGGGGAACCGCCATCATGGAGTGGTATCTCGGCTGACCTTCTCCTGACGCCACGAGACGCCTACGCTCCTCCCATGCTTCGTTTCCTCACTGCAGGCGAATCCCACGGTCCCGGTCTCACGGTGATCGTCGAAGGGCTACCCGCCGGTCTGACGATCACGTCCGATCTCATCGGTGCCGAACTCGCTCGTCGACGTCTCGGATACGGTCGTGGTGCTCGCATGAAGATCGAACAGGACGAGGTAGAGATCCTGGGGGGTGTCCGATTCGGCACGACACTCGGCGGACCGGTGTCCGTATTGATCCGCAACACCGAGTGGCCCAAGTGGGAGAACCAGATGACGCCGGAACCGGGGGAGAAGGGCAAGCGGGAAGTCAAGCCACGTCCAGGCCACGCCGACCTCGCCGGAATGCTCAAGTACGACACCCATGATGCACGTGACATCCTCGAACGTGCGTCAGCGAGGGAGACCGCAGCACGTACCGTCGTCGGTGTGATCTCGAAGGAGCTCCTCGGGTCGATCGGTGTCACGGTGCTGTCGCATGTGACCTCGATCGGGGACGTGCACACCTCCGGTGGCATACTTCCCGGGCCCGACGACCTGTCATCGATCGATGCGTCGCCGGTGCGTGCATTCGGTGATGATCGCACCGACGCGATGGTGGCGGCCATCGACGCCGCAGCCGAGGCGAAGGACACGCTCGGGGGCTCTGTGGAAGTCGTAGGGCATGGTGTCCCCGTCGGACTCGGGAGCCACGTGCATTGGGACAGGAAGCTCGACGGTCAGCTCGCGGGCGCACTCATGTCGATTCACGCCATCAAAGCTGTTGAGATCGGCGACGGCCTCCAGCAGGCCGCTTCGTTGGGGACGGAAGCACACGACGAGATCATCCACGACGGTACCGAGTTCGGCCGAAAGACGAACCGTGCAGGCGGGCTCGAAGGTGGAATCACCAACGGGGACCCCCTGCGTCTTACGGCCTACATGAAACCGATCGCAACCGTCATGCAGCCATTGGACACGGTCGATGTCGATACCAAGGAAGCCGTGAAGGCGTTCAGGGAACGTTCCGACGTGTGCGCAGTTCCTGCTGCTGGTGTCGTCGCCGAGCAGATGGTGGCATTCGTCCTGGCGCGGGAAGCCCTCCGTTCGTACGGCGGGGACACCGTCGACGACTTCGTGGAGTCTGCCGCTGCAACGGCGGACCGTATCAGCCGTTTCTGATGGGCCATCTATGGCTGGTCGGGATGATGGGTACCGGGAAGACCACGGTCGGCGGAGCCGTCGCGGAGCGCCTCACCGTGCCGTTCTACGACATGGATGCCGAGATCATGGAGCGCAGCGGCAAGACGGTCCCCGAACTCTTTGACGAGGGGGAATCGGTCTTTCGCGACTGGGAATCCCGTGTCGTCGAAGACCTTGCGGGTCGTGAATCCGCGGTGATCGCGACCGGGGGAGGCGCGGTGTTGAAGGTCTCCAACGTGGCCGCAATGCACTCGTCCGGGACGATCGTCCTCCTCACCGCATCACCGGAGGCGCTGATCGAACGGATCGGTGACGATCCGCAGCGCCCGCTGGCGTCCGATGGAGAGTCGATTCGGCGTTTGCTGGAACTTCGCAGACACATCTACGAGGCGGTCGCATCGGAGACGGTGGACACCACCGATCGAACCATCGACGAAGTCGCTGAGGAGGTGGAGCGATGCTTCACCTCGTGACGCACGGCGAGAACGCGGTCTCCGAGATCCACGTGGGACGGGGAATCCACGCAACGGTCGGGAGACATCTCACCAGCTATGCGCGGGTCGCCGTGCTTTGCCAGCCCTCCACGGAACAGCTCGCGGGTACCTATGCGAACGAACTGACCGCGTCGGGTGTCCAGGTCGTCGGGTACACGTTGCCCGATGGCGAGGCCGCCAAGACGCTCTCGACGGTCGAAGGGACTCTGGCTTCCCTGGTCGACGACGGTTTGACCCGCGATGACGCCGTGCTTTCGGTCGGAGGAGGGGCACTCACGGACGTCGGTGGGTTCATCGCCGCCGTCTTCCTCCGCGGTGTCGATGCGTACTACGTCCCGACGACGCTCCTCGGTGCGGTCGATGCAGCGATCGGGGGCAAGACGGCCGTCAATGTGAACGGCAAGAATCTTGCCGGTGTCTTTGCCCATCCGAAGGCGGTGTTCATCGACGTGGACACGCTTGATGTGGCCCCGGCGGCGATCCGCACCGAAGGGGCAGCTGAGGCGATCAAGACCGGCTTCATCGCAGATCCGGCGATCGTGGAGATCTACGAACGTGCACCGTCGGACCCAGACCTCGAGGCGGTGGTGAACCGGTCCGTGGCCGTCAAAGCCAGCGTCGTTTCGCAGGACTTCCGGGAGTCAGGCGTCCGTGCCATCCTCAACTACGGGCACACGATCGGACACGGCGTCGAGTCGGTCACCGGTGTCCGCCATGGCCAGGCCGTGGCGATCGGAATGGTCGCCGCAGGCGCCGCCTCAGAACGGGTATGCGGGTTCGGGGACGCCGACCGGCAAAGGGAACTGCTGCGCAGCGTGGGGCTGCCGGTCACCGCTCCCGAGGGCACACCTCGACCGGCTGTCATGGCGCACATGGCTCGCGACAAGAAGCGCACGGACACGCAACTGCGGATGGTGTTGCTCGAAGAGATCGGGCGGCCGACCGTCCAAACGGTCGACGACGCTACCGTTGACGTCGCATTGGCGGCCGTCGGCCTCGGCATCTCCTAGCCTCGACCCGCCGATCGAAACCTGCAAACGCAACGAGGTACCAACATGATTTCCACGAACGATGTCAAGCCTGGCATGGCGCTCGACCTTCCCGAAGGGCTGTTCTCTGTGGTCGAATACCAACACGTCAAACCGGGCAAAGGGAAGGCGTTCGTGCGGATGAAACTCAAGAACGTCAGAACCGGAGCGGTGATCGACAAGACCTTCCGCGCCGGTGAGAACGTCCCTCGTGCCCGCATCGACCGCCGCGATTTCACGTTCCTGTTCCGGGACGACCTGGGTTTCCACATGATGGATGGGGAAACCTATGAACAGACCGTGATCCCGGCAGAGCTGCTCGGAGACACTGCCGACTTCCTCGGGGACGGGATGGCGGTCGTCGTATCGATGTACGACGGGACCCCTGTCGACGTTGAACTGCCCGCTTCCGTCGAGCTCGAAGTCACCTATGCCGAACCCGGGGTCAAGGGTGACCGCGTGTCCGGGGCCACCAAGCCGGTGACCCTCAGCACCGGGAGAGTCGTCGACGTCCCGTTGTTCGTGGAGCAGGGCGATGTCGTGAAGGTGGACACCCGCACCGGCGACTACATCACGAGAGTCACGTGAAGCCAGAGCCGCGCCTTCAGGCGTTCGAAGTCATCTACGCAGATGATCGGCTCGCCGAACGGGATGCCGCTGACGACCTGTCGGCCCGTGCCGAACGAATGGTCGCTGGTGTCCGCGAGCACGGTGAACAGATCGATGGTTTGATCGATGCGGCGGCAACGGGCTGGCGCATCGAACGTCTGGCTGCCGTCGATCGGTCGATTCTTCGCCTCGGGACGTGGGAGCTGCTCTACACGGACACGCCTCCGGCCGTGGTGATCGACGAAGCCGTGGAGTTGGCCAAGCAGTACTCGACGGCGGAGAGCGGCGCCTTCGTCAACGGTGTGCTCGAACGGATCCGTCGCGACGCAGGATCCGTGGATCCACCGGTGTAGTACAATGCTCGCAACCGACCTTTAAGGGCATCCGGAGAGGTGCCCAAGGATGGAGAACTGATGCCTTACGACTTCACGCCGTGCCAGCCGACGCACGGCGTTCTCTTCTTTCGGGCGGTGCGGTGATGCGCCAGGTGATGTCCGAAGACGACCTGGCGAGGATCACGACCCGGATCGCACACGAGATCGTCGAACGCAACCACGGTGTCGACTCGGTGCTCCTGCTCGGGATCCCCACCAGAGGGAAGCCCATCGCTGACCGGATCGCAGCAGCGTTGAGCGACATCGCCGGATCGCAGGTCGTTGCCGGGTCCCTCGATATCGGGCTCTACCGGGACGACCTCGACACGCGACCCCGCACCCGCATCGGACCGACCGACATCCCCGCGCCGATCGATGGCGCAAACATCGTCCTCGTCGACGACGTCCTCTACACGGGACGCACGATCCGAGCCGCCCTCGATGCACTCGCCGACCTCGGGCGTCCCGCCACGGTGCAACTCGCCGTGATCGTCGATCGGGGGCACCGGCAACTCCCCATCCGGCCGGACTTCGTAGGAAAGAACCTCCCGACGTCCGTCGAGGAGCACGTGTCGGTGCACGTCGAGCCGGTCGACGACGACACCGGTGTGTGGATCGGTGGTGCCGACGGATGAACCATCTCCTGAGCACCGAGGACGTCGACCGCGAGACCCTCGAACAACTTCTGTCGGACGCCGACGGCTTCTCGGAGGTCCTGAGCAGACCGATCCCGAAGGTGCCTGCACTGCGAGGCAAGACCGTTGCGACGATGTTCTTCGAACCCTCCACGCGCACACGGATGTCGTTCGAGAAGGCGGCGAAGGCACTTTCGGCTGACACCGTCTCGTTCTCGCCGGGGACTTCGTCGCTCTCGAAGGGTGAGTCGCTCAAGGACACCGTGCTGACGGTGCGAGCCATGGGCGTGGACCTGATGGTCGTCCGACACAAGTCCACGGGTGCGCCTTGGAGAATCGCCGAATGGCTCGACATCCCGATCGTCAACGGAGGCGACGGGGCGCACCAGCATCCCACCCAGGCGCTCTTGGATTGCCTCACGATCAAACAGCGATTCGGCACGCTCGACGGGCTCCGGATCGCCATCGTCGGGGACATCCGTCACTCACGCGTCGCACGATCCGACATCTTTGCGATGACCACACTGGGCGCGACCGTCGTACTCGTGGCACCCCCAACACTCCTTCCGGTCGACGCAGAGGACTGGCCGGTCGAGGTCGCCGACGATCTCGACGACGTCGTCCCATCGGTCGACGTGGTGTACCTCCTCAGAGTCCAGACAGAGCGGGGCGGCGCCTCGGTGTTCCCATCGCTTTCGGAATACGCCAGGAGGTTCGGGATGAACTCAGCCCGGTTCGACCGACTCCAGGACCACGCCGTGGTACTCCATCCCGGACCGATGAACCGAGGAGTGGAGATCGGTTACGACGTCGCCGACGACGAGCGATCATTGATCCTCGCGCAGGTCACGAACGGCGTCGCGGCACGGATGGCCGTCCTCTTTCGCTTGCTCGGAGGTGAGCACGATGCCTGACGTCATACTTCGTTCTGCCCGGGTGGTGACACCTGACGGACTCGTCGAGGGCGATGTCGCCATCGCTGACGGAATGATCGAGTCGGTGGGCTCCGATATCGGGTCCGCCGACACCGAGATCGAGTGCGACGGCGCATGGGTCGGCCCGGCGTTCGTCGATCTGCACACGCATCTGCGTGAACCCGGGCAGGAATGGAAAGAGGACATTGCTTCCGGTTCCCGCGCCGCAGCCGCGGGGGGCTTCGGTGCGATCGTCGCGATGCCCAACACGACCCCACCGATCGATGCGGCTCACGTTGCCAGATTCGTGTCGGATCGTGGTGCCGAAGTGGGGCTTGTCGATGTGATCCC
>JAUIIM010000162.1 GCA_030431785.1 Acidimicrobiia bacterium
GCGTCAACGCAATCTCCGCGACGATGATCTCGACCGCACCCCGTCCGTTCATCCCCACGCCGACAGCGACGCCTTCCCGCCAGCCGTTGCCGCTCGGGATGTAGAACAACGCTGTGCCGACGACCTTGCCGACCGTTGCAAACACCACGACCAGGATCAGAAGCGCGAGGTCGGTTTGGAAGACGTCGAAGGTGACCTGGAACCCCGCGATGACGAAGAAGATCGGTGCGAGCAGCCCGACGGAGACAGTCCGCAGTATGGATTCCACGGATCTCGCTGTTCGCCGAGGGAACATCGACTCATCGAGGAACAAGCCGGCCACGAACGCGCCGAGAATCGCATGCAGACCGGCGATTTCGGCGCCTTCGGCGAACGCGACCCCGATGAAGACGACGACGATGAACACGGACATCGGATCGGTCCCGATGCGTTTCGAGAGCCAGCGCATCATCACCGGGATCACGTATGCACCGACGATGTAGGCGGCGACCAGGAACAGCGCTGCTTGGAGAGCCACCGGTGCAAGGCGGCTGATCACCTCGGCGCCCGAAGCTATCTCCTCGCCGGACGGCCCTGCGACACCGATGACGCCGGCGAAGATCACGAGGGCGGCAAGGTCGGATACGAGCGCCCCGACCATCAGGACGTGGGCGATCCGAGTGTCCAGGATCTTGAGGTCGACGAGGATGCGGGACTTCGTCGCAAGGGACGTGACTCCCATGGCAAGCGCCACGAACACGGCAGCAAGGGTGCTTCCCCCGAACGCGATGGTGATACCGAACCCGAGTCCTGCAGGAACGATGAAGCCACCGAAGGCGGCGAGAAGGCCAGCCCACGACGCCCGTCGGAGATCGTTGAGATCGATGTGCATGCCGATATAGAGCATCATCAGCAGGACCCCGAACTCACCAAGGACAGCGAGCGCCTCATCACTCTCGATCCAACCGAGGAGCGGAGGACCGAAGACGATGCCGGCGACGAGCTCACCGAGGATCGAGGGGTAGCCGATGCGGCGAGCAACAGCCCCACCGATCATCGCTGCCCCGAGTACGAGAAGAAGGCTGAGGAGGCTCATGACGATGTTCCCTCTCCGTCGACCGGCACTACCACGATCATCCCGTCGGACGATGGACAGGATGCGATGCGGGGCTGTCCACTCCCTGAAGGTGGGCTGAAGGTTTCCTGAACGACCGACTCAATGGGCTCCGACGGCCGGATCTCTCTCCTGAACAAGATCGACGTCCAGTTCGGACCCGCGCGGAATCCTGATGACGAATCGTCCATCCTCGTAGACCACCGCACCTCGGTGGTTCTCGATGATCCCGCGGGTGATGGCCAGACCCAACCCACTGCCACCCCGGTCGTCGAAGCTCGTAAACCGATCGAAGATCCGATCGGTGAGCTCCTCGTCCACCCCAGGACCGTCATCTTCGATCGCCGTCACCACCTCCGGCCCGGCTGCGCTCACCCTGACGCGGATGTAGGTGTCGGCGTGTCGCCGGGCATTGTCGAGGACATTGGCGAACGCCTCCGCAAGTCCCGCTGGATCTGCGAGGACGACCGTCGGCCCCTCGGTGTGCAGTTCGAAACGCAGGTTTGGGGACAAGGTCTGCGCACGGTCGACCTCCGTCGCCACGATCTCACTGATGTCGACGATCGCAAGGGCGACGCCTTCGCCGCGATCGATCTCGGCGACCCGCAGCAACCCATTGACCAGTCTCCCTACCCGCGCTGTCTCACGTGCGAGATGATCCATCAAGCGCTCTCGTTCCTGTGGATCCTCAGTCCGCAACAGTGATTCGACGGACGCTCGGAGTGCGGCGATCGGGGTGCGAAGTTGATGGGCGGCGTCGGCGAGGAATCGGCGAGACCGCAGCTCGGACTCACGCGCTTCAGCGGCAGCGTGTTGGCTCTGCTCGATCGCCAGCTCGAGCGAATCCAGCATCTCGTCGAACGCAACGGCCATCTGTCCCAACTCGGTATCCGGTCGGTCGGGATGCAGGCGCTTTCCGGTTCTCCCGGATGCGATCTGTCGTGCCGTGGCAACCACTTGGTCGATCGGCCCGAGTACGACTCGCGAAGCGCGGATCAGGAGGATCATCATCAGCGCGAGTACCGCCACGGTCCCGATGATCTCGATCAGCAGAACCTGGTCCATCGTCCGCTCCACACCAACCTGGGACGCAAGCACGGTCACGGTGACATCGTCATCGAGCACGACCTGGCGCTCGACGACGGGCTCACGCAGCCCTTCACCCGGCGCGGGTGGACCGGTCCCGAATCCGGGCACAGCCGGATCGGACGTCAGACGATTCCCCTCTCCATCGACCACGATCGCAGGGACACCCAACTCGGTGAGTCTCGCATCCAGCTCGGCTGGCGTCATGTTCTGCCCAAGCTCAAGCGCCAACTGTGCGCGGGTC
>JAUIIM010000053.1 GCA_030431785.1 Acidimicrobiia bacterium
GCGCGGAACCCGCTTCAGGAGTGACGTGTTCGTGTCGCGTAGCTCGACGACTTCGACGGGGAGTTCGGCGATGCGGAACCCCTGACGCTCGGCTCGCACGACGAGCTCGGTGTCGAAGAGGTCTACCGTCGAGATCACATCGGGAACGACGTCGGTGACGACCGAAGAGCGAACGAGCTTCATCCCGTGTGTATCGGAGACCCCGGACCCGAGGACAAATCGCAGGATCAGGTTGAAGACCCACGTCGCCAGACGACGCAGGAAGCTTCGCTGATCGTCCGAGCCTTCGACGCGTTTCGATGCGAGCACGATGTCCGCCTCGTCGCCGAGGGCAAGGGCGCGCCGAAGGAACTCGCCGGAGAAGTAGTCGATGTCGAAGTTGACCACCCAGTCGCCGTCAGCGGCCAGGAACCCGTCGCGCATCGCAGCGCCATAGTCGGGTGTGGGGAGTTCGAGGAGGTCGAGAACCGGGTACGACGCCATCGCCTCCCGGACGAGGTCGGCGGTCGTGTCGGTCGACCCGTTCTCCGCGATCAGGACGCTGATGTCAGCATCGACCCCCGACAACTCGTCGAACAGACGCGGTAGGGCGCCGGGAAGAAAGTCCGCTTCGTTGTGGACCGGGATGACGACGGTGATCGTCGGACGGGTGGGGTCGGGCATCGGATGGCGAGTGTAGGTCGGGCATGGCGGAAGCAGCCTCGGCACGTCCCGTACAATCCTTGCCATGGACCTCTCCGGAATCATCAAGGCCTATGACGTGCGCGGCGTGGTGCCCTCCGAGCTAGACGCCGACAAGGCCCGCCGCATCGGAGCCGCGTTTGGTGAGTTCGTGGACTCCGACACGGTGATCGTGGGGCACGACTGCCGAACCTCATCGCCAACGCTCCGTGACGCACTCATCGAAGGGATCAACTCGCGCGGTGTCGACGTGGTACTGATCGGGGAGATCCCGACGGACATGCTGTACTTCGCCTCGGGATCGCTCGACCTGCCCGGTGTGGTGATCACGGCGAGCCACAATCCCGCCGAGTACAACGGCATGAAGTTCTGTAACCCCGGCGCTGCGCCGATCGGAGCGGCGACCGGTCTCGTCGACATCCGACGGATGGCCGAGGACGGTTTGCCCGACTCGGCTGCCGAGAACGGCTCGGTCAGCGAGCGATCGCTGACGGACGCGTACGTCGACCATGTCCTTTCGATCACGGCTGCTGATGGCATCGGGCCGCTTCGTGTCGCCGTCGACGGCGGCAACGGGATGGCCGGTGCAGTCCTACCGCAAGTGTTCGACCGCATCGACGCCCAACTGGACGGTCTGTACATCGAACCGGACGGGACCTTCCCCAACCATCCGGCGGATCCCCTGCGTCCCGAGAACCTGGCCGATCTCCTCGAACTCGTCGCCACATCGGAGCCTGATCTCGGTGTGGCGTTCGACGGCGACGCCGATCGCGCCTTCTTCATCGACGACGAAGGCGTTCCGTTGCCGGGGAGTACGACGACGGCGATCATCGCCGACTGGTACCTCGCGTCGGACCCGGGTAGTGCCATCGTGTACAACCTCATCTGCTCGAAAGCGGTCCCGGAACTCGTGGAGCGCAAGGGAGGAGAGCCCGTCCGAACACGGGTCGGCCATTCCTTCATCAAGCAGGTGATGGCCGAATCCGGTGCCGTCTTCGGCGGAGAACACAGCGGCCACTACTACTTCCGCGACAACTACCGGGCTGACTCCGGAGTGCTTGCGACGTTGGTGCTGCTCCGCGTGCTCTCGGATTCGGGTCTCCCACTCTCGGAACTCCGCAAGGACTACGAGCCCTATGCGCAATCGGGGGAGGTGAACTTCACCGTCCCGGATGTCGCCGCCGCCGACCGTGCCGTCGCAGATGCATTCTCTACGTTCGAACAGGACCGGATGGACGGCCTCACCGTCGACATGGGGGACCGTTGGTTCAATCTGCGTCCGTCCAACACGGAACCGCTGTTGCGTCTCAACGTCGAGGCTCCGAACACCGAGGCGGTGGACGCCATCGTCGAACGTGTCGCATCGATCCTGGAGGGAACCCATGGCTGAGAACCTGATCGACCCCGCCCTGCTCGCCATCATGCAATGCCCGAGCTGCACAGGCGACCTGTCCGAGCAGTTCGATCCTCCCGCGCTCGTCTGTGGCGATTGCGGCTTCACCTACGCCGTCGTGGACGGGATCCCGAACATGGTGATCGAGGACGCCACGAAGCCGGAGGGCTCGTAGGCGTACCGTCGATCAGGGGGCCGACGTGCCTTCGCGCGAGTAGTCGTCCTCAAGGCGGACGACGTCGTCGAGATGGTTCGTGGAGACCTCGATGATCTCCACATCGCCTGACTCGGGGGCTTCGAAACGATGGATCTGGCCGACCGGGATGTCGACCGACTCTCCGACCTGCATCTCCCGAACCGTGGCATCGTCGCCCTGCCCGAGGTTCAACAGGAGCGTGCCACTCGTCACGAGGACGGACTCCTCTTTCATGTCGTGATACTGAAGACTCAGACGGTGACCGGCGTTGATGTGGATGACCTTGCCGGCGTAATTGTCGGTGTGCGCCCAGAGGAGTTCATATCCCCACGGCTTGTCGGTTCTCTGCATGGGATGAGCCTACCGACCCTTCGTCCATCACCGACGACGGCCGATTCACCAGCGCCGCATGTCCTCCTATCCTCTCGATCCCCGACGCTGGAGCCTCATGAACCACGACATCGCTGACATCGCGCTCGCCGACACCGGTGACCTGCGCATCGAGTGGGCCGCACGGCGCATGCCTGTCCTCGCCGCCATCCGCGAACGCTTCGAAGCGGAGCAACCGCTCGCCGGCTACCGCATCGGTGCGTGCATGCACGTGACCACCGAAACCGCCACCTTGATGCACACGCTGGTCGCAGGGGGAGCGGAAGTGGCGTTGTGCGCCTCGAATCCTCTCTCGACCCAGGACGATGTCGCTGCGTCGCTCGTGAGGTCCGGAATCCCGACGTTCGCCGTGCGCGGAGAGTCGGCCGACGACTTCTATTCCCACATCAATGCCGTGCTCGACACCAATCCGCACATGGTCTTCGACGATGGTGCCGACATGACCACCGTCCTGCATCGCGAACGCGCCGATCAGGATGTGCTCGGTGGCATGGAAGAAACGACCACCGGAGTGATCCGTCTCAAGGCAATGGCGGAAGACGACGTCCTGCGGTACCCGGTCGTCGCCGTCAACGACTCGGACACCAAGCACCTGTTCGACAACCGCCACGGGACCGGTCAGTCCTCACTCGACGGCATCCTGCGGGCGGCGAACATCCTGTTCGCCGGCAAGCGGGTGGTCGTCGCGGGATATGGAGATTGCGGCTGGGGGATCGCGACCCGGGCGAAGGGCCTCGGTGCTGACGTGATCGTCACCGAGATCGATCCGATTCGTGCCGTCTCGGCAGCGATGGAAGGTCACCGTGTCATGTCAGGGATCGAAGCTGCGAAGGTAGGCGAGGTCTTCATCACGGCGACCGGCAACATGCATGTTTTCCGCGCCGAGCACTTCGCCGCGATGCCCGATGGTGCGATCGTCGCCAATGCAGGCCACTTCGACGTCGAACTCGACCTCGTGGCACTCGACGACATGGCGACCTCCCGTCGGCAGATCCGGGACAACCTCGAAGAGTTCGTCCTCCCCGACGGCCGGCGCATTCTCGTCGTCGCCGAAGGTCGCCTCGTGAACCTCGGTGCGGCGGAGGGTCACCCCGCCGACGTCATGGACATGTCGTTCGCTGACCAGGCACTGGCTGCCGAGTGGATCGTCCAGAACGCGGACCACCTTCGTCCACAGGTCTACAAGCTCCCGGACGAACTGGATCAGCAAGTGGCGTCGCTCAAGCTCGAGGCGATGGGTGGACAGCTGGAGCAGCTGACCCCGGAGCAGGCCGACTACCTCGCTTCTTGGCAGCACGGCACCTGATCCGTCACATCCATCCGATACGTTCGGTGGATGCTTTGTATCGCATGCTCGGACAACGGGTACCCACTGTGCCCCACATGTGAGCGGTCCCTTCGGGCTACGCCTCCGCGTCCGGTCGCCGGGATACCCGTCTTCGCTGCATACACCCACGCCGGTACCGGGTCGGCTCTGGTGCGTGCGTTGAAGTATCACGGGTCGAGCGCCGCGGCGGACCTTCTGGCAGCCGAGATGGCGAGGAGGGTTCCGGCAGGTGCGACCGCGCTCGTTCCAGTGCCTCGGGTGGCCGTCCGACGAGTGCTGTACGGGGTGGACCAAACGCGTGAGCTCGCGACTCGTGTGGCACGAGCAACGGGCGTTCCCGTCGCAGCCTCGTTGCGTGCGCCGCTGTGGTCACCGCGCCTCGCCGGGCGACGTCGAGATCGTCGGCATGCGGGGGTCCTTCGCCCCGTCGCGTTCGCTCCGGCGGGATCCGTCATCATCGACGATGTCTGCACTTCGGGGGCGACGATCGGCGCTGCCGTCGATGCGCTGGGTGGGCGGGCGGTCGCAGCGGTGGTGGCGACGTCGGCACCCGACCCGCGATCGATCCCGTCCCAGTGGGTTTCCCCGCCGAGTAACCTCGGTGGTACGGATTGACGCTCCAATCGGAGGTGCAGTGAGGAGCATGCATCCAACGGTCCACGCTCGACAAGCGGCCGCGCATGTTCCCGCGAGTTCTGATCCGTTCGACGCCACACGATCGTGTGGCACCAACCCGCCAGGAAAGGGGTCCGTGTGACCGTTCGCGTCCACAGTCGGAACATGCAGGTAGAGGACGACGTCCGGGAGGCTGCTGAAGAGCTCGTCCTCCACGCAGGACGGATTTTCGACGACGGCAGCTCCGTCGACGTCGAGTTCTCCGAGGAGCAGAACCCCCGGATCGCGGACGAGAAATACACGGTGGAGATCACCTCAAGCGCTGCTGGCCACGTGGTTCGGGCCGAGGCTGGCGCCCCGGAACCGAAGACAGCACTAGACATGGCGGCCGACAAGTACGAGCGGCAGCTGCGTCGCTTGAAAGAACGATTGATCCAGCGCAACCGTTCGGCGAAGAAACCGCTCAACCAGCCCGTAGTTGGTTCCGAAGTTGAAGACGGACACAGCGAGACAATCGTGAAGACCAAGAGCTTTGAGATGAAGCCGATGACGGCCGAAGAAGCTGCCCTACAGATGGACATGCTCGGCCACGACTTCTTCTTCTTCCTCGATGGCAACACTGGTCAGCACGGAGTTGTGTACAGGCGTCATGACGGCGCCGTAGGTCTGATACAACCGGAGTAGGAACGAACCACCATGAAGAAGCTGCTCGTCGTAGACGATGTCCCATTGTTTCGTGCCGGTCTGACGTCGGCACTGCAGGGTGCCGGCTACGACGTGGTCGGCGAAGCAGCGGACGGTGAGGCCGCCATCGCCCTTGCTGAGTCCGAACAACCGGACATCATCCTGCTGGACGTCCTGATGCCGGGAGAATCCGGCATCGATGCCTTGGAGAAGATCAGGGCGGTTGCGCCGAACTGTTCGATCGTCCTCCTCACCGGTTCAGAGTCCGAGGAGGACCTCGTCGAGGCGATCAAAGCCGGTGCACGTGGCTACATCGTCAAGGACATGCCGTTCGAACACCTCGTGCACTCGATCGACCAGGTCGCCGCAGGTGGCGCAGCCATCTCGCCGGTCATGGCCGGCAAGCTGTTCGATGTCACCCGTCAGCTGACGCTTCATCAGGAAGTCCTCGCATCGCGCAAGCCGCAGTTGACGGCGCGTGAGATCGAGGTGTTGGAGATGGTGGCTGACGGCCAGACCAGCCGGCAGATCGGTGATCTCCTGTACATCTCGGAGAACACGGTCAAGAACCACATCCGCAACATCTTGGACAAGCTCGGCTTGCACTCCCGCAACGAAGCTGTCCTGTATGCGGTACGAGAGAACCTGATCGTTCTCAAGTAGTTCAGCCTCTTCGGTTGAACCACTTGCCTCTTGCTCCTAGCTCCTGGCTCCTGGCTTCTGGCGCCTGGCTCTTGGCCTCTGACTCGCTCCTGACTCCTAGCTCCGAATCGCCTTGATTCCATTGGCACCAGATTTGTGTTCTCCTCTTGACATGCAGGAGTACTCGAATCTCCGAGTCTGGCACTCCGCCATGGTGGTCGCTCGGGATGCGTACCAGTTCACCGCCGACTTGCCCAACGAGGAGCGCTTCGAGCTATCCCGTCAGATCCGCCGCTCTGCTGTGTCGGTGCCGAGCAACATCGCCGAAGGCTGTGGGCGAGACTCAGACCGCGAGTTCGCAAGGTTCCTTCGGATTGCCTACGCGTCTGCATGCGAAATGGAGACACAGGTTCAGCTGGCTGATGATCTCGGTTTGGGTGAACGGGAAGCGGCCTCTCAAGTCATCGACGAGTCGCGCCAGCTCCGAGCGATGCTCGGCGCGTTGATCACGCGTCTGGCGTCGAAGCAGGACTAGGAGCTAGTAGCAAGGAGCCGGGAGCTTCACATGTATTCAACCAAGTCGGGGCTCCCCGTACACTGAAGATCCATGTCCATTCTCAACAAAGTCCTGCGCGCCGGTGAAGGCAAGCGCATGCGGGAGCTGCAGTCGGTCGTCGAGGCCGTGAACGCTCTCGAACCTGAACTCGAAGCGTTGAGCGACGACGAATTGCGTTCCCGGACGCAGTGGTTCCGTGACCGCCTTGATGTAGGCGAAACCCTCGATGACATCGAGGCCGAGGCATACGCCACCGTCCGCGAAGCAGCGAAGCGGGTGCTCGGCCAGCGCCACTATGACGTGCAGATCGTCGGTGCGGGGGCGATGCACCGAGGCATGATCGCCGAGATGAAGACCGGTGAAGGTAAGACGCTTTCTCAGACCATGCCCGCATACCTCAACGCGCTGGCGGGTGGGGGAGTCCACGTCGTGACCGTCAACGACTACCTCGCCAGTCGTGACGCCGAGTGGATGGGCAACGTTCACCGATTCCTGGGCCTTGAGGTCGGCCTCATCCAGGCGTGGATGACTCCAGAGGAACGTCGCCCGGCCTACAAGGCGGATATCACCCACGGGACGAACAACGAGTTCGGCTTCGACTATCTGCGCGACAACATGACCATGAACCCGGAGCACATGGTCCAGCAGGGTCATGCGTTTGCGATCGTCGATGAGGTCGACTCGATCCTCATCGACGAAGCGCGTACGCCGTTGATCATCTCGGGGCGTGTCGGTGAGACCGGCAAGTGGTATTCGCAGTTTGCGAAGATCGCCTCCCGGCTCCGTGTCGACGAGCACTACGAAGTCGACGAGAAGAAGCGTCAGGTCGTGACCACTGAAGCCGGTGTCACACGGGTCGAAGAGCTGCTCGGCGTCGACAATCTCTATGACCACGCCAACGTCGACTTCATCCATCATCTCGACGTCGCCCTGAAAGCCAAGACGCTGTATCAGCGTGACGTCGACTACCTGGTACGTCAGGGCCAGGTGATGATCGTCGACGAGTTCACCGGTCGCGTCCTCGAAGGTCGGCGTTATTCGGAAGGTCTTCATCAGGCGATCGAGGCCAAAGAAGGCGTCGCGATCAAAGAAGAGAACCAGACGCTCGCCACGATCACATTGCAGAACTACTTCCGCATGTACGACAAGCTGGCGGGCATGACCGGTACCGCGGTCACCGAGGAAGGCGAGTTCGTCGAGATCTACGGCCTCGAAGTGGTGGTCGTGCCGACGAACCGACCGATCGCACGTCTCGATCAGCCTGATCTCGTGTATGTCGACGAGGACAACAAGTTCAATGCCGTCGCTGCGGACATCGTCGAACGTCATGAGCACGGTCAGCCGGTGCTGGTCGGCACGGTGTCCATCGAAAAGTCCGAGCGGCTCGCCGACACACTCAAGAAGAACGGGGTGCCGTTCGAGGTGTTGAACGCCAAGCAGCACGAGCGGGAGGCGCACATCATCGCCCAGGCGGGACGACCCGGGGCGGTGACGGTGGCGACCAACATGGCCGGTCGTGGTGTTGATATCCAACTCGGCGGGAATCCGGAAGAGATGGCGAAGAACGATCTCCGGAAGGCCGGCGTCGAAGCCGACGACCCGAATTATGAGAAGCTCCTCGCCGAGAAGACCGCCGAATACCGCGTAGCGACCGACGAAGAGAAGAAGAAGGTCATCGACGCCGGCGGGCTCTACGTCCTCGGTACCGAACGCCACGAGTCCCGTCGTATCGACAATCAGCTCCGTGGTCGTTCCGGTCGTCAGGGTGATCCGGGTGAGAGCCGCTTCTACCTCTCGCTCGAGGACGACTTGATGCGCCGGTTCGCCAACGACCGGGTTGCAGCGATCATGTCGCGTCTCAAGATCCCACCGGACGTCCCCATCGAGGCGAAGATGGTGTCGAAGTCGATTGAACGTGCGCAGAACCAGGTCGAGTCACAGAACTTCGAGATCCGCAAGAACGTGCTCAAGTACGACGAGGTGATGAACACACAACGTGAGATCGTCTACAAGTGGCGCAACCAGATCCTCCATGGGGATGACACAAAGTCGCTGCTCGAGGATTGGCGGGCCGAGGTCATCGAAGACGGAGTGCTTTCCGAGGTCGAAGGCGTCGATCCGTTCGACTGGGATTGGGACGACATCGAGACGACGATGTCGACGATCTTCCCGACGACGCTCTCGCGGTCTTCGTTCGACCACCCGGAGGACATGACTTCCGGTGAACTCGTCGAGGCATACCTCGAGGACGCCGAGGGCATCTATGCCAAGCGCGAAGCCGAGTTCGGTGAAGAGGTGATCCGGTCACTGGAGCGGACGGTCGTCTTGTCGGTCATCGACAACAAATGGCGTGAGCACCTGGCCGAGATGGACTACCTCCGTTCCGGCATCGGACTCCGCGCCATGGGTCAGCGCGATCCGCTTGTCGAGTATCAGCGTGAAGGATTCCAGATCTTCGAGGGCATGGTCGCATCGACGAAGGCGGATTCGGTCCGCTACATGTTCCACGTGGAGGTCGCCGCGGCTGCACCGAAGCCGGCAGCGTCTGCTGTGACGACGTCGAGTGCGAAGTCCGACGGCTCGACACGTCGGGAACCGGCCCGAGCTTCCGACAAGATCGGTCGGAACGACCCGTGTCCGTGCGGCAGCGGAAAGAAGTACAAGCGCTGCCACGGTGCCCCGGGCGCGGAACCTCTTTCGTAGTCGCGGACCACGGCGACCGGGGGTATCTGAGGTCGCGATTGCGCGGCTAGAGTCCTCCACCATGGGACTACGCGACTCCATCCGTTCCGCTGGCAAAGGCCTTTCGATCGCGGCCGCGGTTCGTCGTGCGGCGATCTCCGCGAACCCGGCTGCGGGGTCAGCCGCGGCACCGCTCGAGACGATCGCATTCCTCGAATCCTTCGGCCCCTCCCTCATGCCTCGCACCTCGGTGATGCAGGGACTGGCAGCCGGTCTGTCAGTTCTGGCAGCACGCGGGACCATGGGTGTCGTGGAGGCGGCAACGACGGCAATCGTCAATGACGACGATCCGCTGAGCCATCATCTCGCCATGCGGGCGTACGTCGGTGGGGTGGGAGCTGCGCTCGCGACGCTGCCCGAACAGGTCGATGAACCACTGGTCAGATCCGGTATCCGCACGACTGGCCGATTGCTACGGATCGGTGCAGCCGGCGGAGCGGTCTACGACCTCAGCAAGGCGTTGCAGCGCAAGTACCCGACGTCGGGGGCGCGCCCGATCTTCATGAGCGCAGCGATGCTGGGTGCTGTCGGGTGGTTCGCTGCGCAACGGCTGGCAAGCCGGGAGGACGAGATCGAGCACTGGCCGATCCCTCAGGCGAACAAGCTTCTCCCCGGTGTCGGTGTTGGCGTCGCTGTCGCCGGTATCGGATCGGCGGGCACTGCCGCCTACAAGATGACAGACGCCGCATGGATCCAGTTCTTCGGCGACTCGTTCGTGAAACGCCTCCTCGGACGGAGCGTCAATGCCGCGATGTGGGCCGGTGCGGGAACGTTCCTGTACAACGCCGGTGTCGGCTACATCGGTCGTTCGAACGAGAAGGTCGAGCCCGGGTATTCGGTGCCACCGATCAACGAGTTCGTCTCCGGGACCCCCGACAGTCTTTCACCGTTCGTGGATCTCGGACAGCAGGGCCGCCGGTTCGTGACCGATGTCCTCACGGAGGATTACATCGCTGAGACGATGGGCGAGGAAGCCAAACATCCGATCCGGGTATTCGTGGGATACAACTCGGAGCCGCTGTATCCGACGGGACGGGCCGAGATGGCGCTGAACGAGATGGAGCGACTCGGTGCCTTCGACCGTGACTATCTGCTCCTCGTGTCCCCGACCGGCACGGGATGGGTCGACCAGACATTGATCGAATCCGCCGAGTTGTTCACCCGAGGCGACATTGCATCGGTATGCATCCAGTACGGGCGGTTCCCGTCGTTCCTGAGTGTCCAGAAGGTCGCGACTGGGCGCGCCCAGTTCCGACTGTTGCTGTGGGGAGTACGTCAGCGGATCGCAGGGATGGACCCGGACAAGCGACCGAAGGTCCTTGTCTTCGGTGAGAGCCTGGGAGCCTGGACGAGCAGCGACGTCGTCATGTACAACGGCATCGACGGGTTCGACCACTACGGCATCGACAAGGCCCTATGGGTCGGACTCCCGTGGCTGGCAAAATGGTCGCGGTCCGGCATGAACCGTGGCGCAAGCGATCTCGTCCCAACCGGTTCCGTCGGTGTGTTCGACAATCCTGACCAGCTGATGGAGTGGTCCGATGCCGAGCGGAAGGATCTGCGCGCCGTCGTGCTCTCCCACGACAACGACCCGATCGCCGTCATGGGTCCGGATCTGATGATTCAGAAGCCAGAGTGGCTGAAGGGAGACCGTGGTCGTGGCGTCCCCACGAAAATGCAGTGGACGCCAATGGTCACGTTCATCTCCGTCCTGCTCGACGCAGCAAACGCGATGGTCACCGTCCCCGGGCACTTCGGTTCGTTCGGGCACGACTACCGCGCGGACATGGCGCGCATGGTCCTCCACGGCCTCGACCTCCCCGACGCAACCGACACACAGGTGGAAGCAGTCGAGTCGGCGCTGCGGGCACTGGAGTTGGAGCGTGCAGAAAGGATCAAGGCAGAGGTAGAACACGAGGCACCTCGCGCCCCGGCGCAGCGGAACGGCGAAGCAATCGTCGGGGGCGTTCCTCTTCGCGGTAAGCGGACTCGTGGCTCTCGCTGGTGGCAGTCATTGATGCGTACCTCCGGCGTCCCCCAAGGAGATATGCAATAGCGCTGCGCATTCCTGGCTCCTGGCTCCTGGCATGGACCGCACACCGGCCAGTAGCCAGTAGCCAGTAGCCTCACGCTCATGGAACCTGTCGAACTCCGCGCCACGATCGCCGACCTCACCTCGCGTCTCGGGGATGCGAGGGTCTTCCTCGATGTGGAGGGCAAGGAGGCCGAGCTCGTCGAGCTCCAGAAGCAAGCCTCGGCTCCTGATCTGTGGGACGACCAGGAGAACGCACGGCAAGTCACGAGCCGGATGGCCAAGGTCGAACGCATCATCCAACACGTCTCCGAGCTCGAGCAGTCGGTCGAGGACGTGGACGTTCTCTTGGAGATGGCACTCGAGGAGGACGACGATGCATCGCTGACCGAGGTCGAGACGGAGCTGCAGTCGGTCGAGTCCGCGCTCGCACGACTGGAGCGTGAGTCTTTGTTCTTCGGCGAGTACGACGACCGCCCGGCGATCCTTTCGGTCTCTGCCGGAGCCGGGGGTGTCGATGCCCAGGACTGGGCGGAGATGCTCTTGCGGATGTATCACCGGTACTTGGAACGTTCTGACTTCACCTTCGACGTCGACGAATACCAGGAGGGGGAGGAAGCCGGTATCAAGTCGGCGACGTTGACGATCCGTGGGGACAACGCTTACGGCACCTTTGAGTCCGAGCGTGGGACGCACCGCCTGGTGCGGATCAGCCCGTTCGACTCCCAGGCGCGACGTCACACGGCGTTCGCTGGTGTCGACGTCATCCCGGAGGTCGATGTCGAAGCGATCGAGATCGACCCGGAAGACCTCCGGATCGACACGTACCGCGCTTCAGGGGCTGGTGGTCAGCACGTCAACAAGACGGACTCCGCTGTTCGGATCACTCACGAGCCCACAGGGATCGTCGTGTCGTGTCAGGCGGAACGGTCACAGATGCAGAACAAGGCCAGGGCGATGCAGCTTCTCGCCGCCCGTCTCGCAGAACGCGCTCGTCAGGAGCAGGAGGACAAGGTCTCGGAGATCCGTGGCGAACAGCACGAAGCAGGGTGGGGGCGGCAGATCCGATCGTACGTGATGCAGCCCTACCAGATGGTCAAGGACCTCCGGACCGAGTTCGAAGTAGGCAACATCCAAGGTGTCCTCGACGGCGACATTGACGGTCTCATCGACTCCTACCTCCAATGGCGACGAGCCGAAACGAACGAGGCATAGCCTCACACCGATCATCGACCGGTCGCTCCGCTCCCTTCTGGATCATCGATCGAACGCGATCCCGCATCCATGATCGATGATCGTACCTCGTGAATACCACGCGTATTTGATATCCACTTGTAACCTCGCATGTGCTGATGCGTAGGGCTAGACATCAGCCTCTTGGATCCCCA
>JAUIIM010000054.1 GCA_030431785.1 Acidimicrobiia bacterium
TCGTCCACGAGGAGCTGATCGTCACGCTCGGGGATGAAGCAGTTCCGCTCAATCGCCCTGCCGCACCGCCGCTCGTCATCCTCATGGTCGGTCTCCAGGGATCGGGGAAGACGACGACCGCGGCCAAGCTTGCGAAGCATGTGAAGGGCAAGGGCAAGCGACCGATTCTCGTCGCTGCCGACCTCCAACGCCCTGCTGCCATCGACCAGCTCGAGCAGCTCGGCTCGTCGATCGGTGTGCCCGTCTACGCCGATCGCAAAGGCAAACCTGCGAAGGTCGTGAAGGCCGGTATGAAGGCTGCGCGCGATCAGTCGGCGAATGTCGTCATCGTCGACACCGCAGGTCGTCTCCAGATCGACGACGACCTCATGCAGGAGCTCGCCACGATCCGCAAAGTGGCGGACCCCGACGAAACCCTTCTCGTCGTCGATGCGATGACGGGTCAGGAAGCGGTCAACGTCGCACAGGGCTTTGCGGACCACACCGACGTGACCGGTCTCGTGTTGACCAAGATCGATGGTGACGCCCGAGGTGGTGCAGCGATCTCCGCTCGAGAGGTGACCGGGGTCCCGATCAAGTTCGTCGGTACCGGGGAGGGAATCGACGGTCTCGACACGTTCTACCCAGAACGCATGGCATCACGGATTCTCGGTATGGGTGATGTGCTCTCGCTGATCGAAAAGGCCGAAGTCAACTTCGATCACGAAGAGGCGGAGAAGGCCGCAAAGAAGATGCGGGATGCGACGTTCGACCTCGAAGACTTCCTGGAACAGTTCCAGCAGATCCGCAAGATGGGGCCTTTGCAGCAGCTCGTTGGTATGCTTCCCGGCGCAGGTTCGGCCCTGCGCGATGTCCAGGTGGACGAGTCACATCTCGCCCGCGTCGAGGCCATCATTCGGTCCATGACCCCGGAAGAGCGTCACAACCCGAAGATGATCTCTGGGAGTCGTCGGCGCCGGATCGCTGCCGGGTCGGGAACGCGACCACAGGACGTGAACAACGTCCTCAAGCAGTTCTCGCAAGCACAGAAGATGATGAAGGCGATGGCCGGTGGGAAGAACCCCATCCCCGGGTTGAACTTGCCGGGCATGCCACCAAGATGACGAATCCGAACAGAAGAGGTGACCAGGAATGGCAACCAAGATCCGCCTGACGCGGCTTGGCAAGAAGAAGCAGCCGACGTACCGCGTCGTGGTGATGGATTCGCGCAAGCCACGTGACGGCAAGTACATCGAGCAGCTCGGGATCTACGATCCCCGCCAAGAGCCATCGCTCGTGAAGATCGACAACGAGCGGGCGCTGCATTGGCTCCGCGTCGGTGCACAGCCGACCGAGCGTGCACAGAAGCTGCTTGAGATTTCTGGCGCCTGGACCCAGTTCAAGGTCGCCAAGGGCGACATCCATACCGTCGAAGCAGCGGCGCAACAGGAGGCCGCAGCAGACGAGGTCGCAGAGGACGTCGCTGAAGAGACCGCAACCACGGACGAGGAAGAATGAGTCAGGGCGAGATCGCAGAGAAGGTCGTCAACTACGTCGTCGGTGAGATCGTCGACAAGCAGGACGAAGTCCAGGTCGAGGTCGTTCCCGACGGATCCGACGCCATCGTCGCAGAGGTGCGTACCGCAAAGAGCGACATGGGTCGAGTGATCGGGAAGCGCGGACGCGTCGCCCGAGCCATCCGTTCCGTCGCCAACGCAGCCGGCGACGAAGAGGGTCTCTCCGTCGAGGTCGACTTCCTCGACTGACATGGCCGACGGCCCCACAACCCACATCCCTGTCGGGTACGTGCGCAGAGCGCACGGAATCCGCGGGGATGTCGTCGTTCGTGGGCTTGTTTCCGACATCGAGGCCAAGCTGGCACCGGGATCTGCCGTATGGACCGATGAGGACGAACCGCGGATGTTGACCGTGGCATCCGTGTCGACGACCAAGGACGACTGGAAGGTGTCGTTCGAACAGATCGATGATCGCAACCTCGCCGATGCGATGCGAGGAGTCCAACTGACGGTGCCGAAGTCGCAGCGTCGCTCGCTCGACGACGGCGAATGGTGGCCTGAGGACCTGATCGGATGCTCGGTGGTCTCGGTCGATGGATCGAAGGTCGGGACCGTACATGAGGTGATCCTTGCCGTCGCCCAGGACCGGTTGGTCGTCGTCGCCCCGGATGGCGCGCGTGCCGAGGTGCCATTCGTCGATGCCCTCGTCCCGGAGATCGATCTTGACGACGACCGCATCGTCGTCGACCTCCCCGAAGGGTTGTTCGACCCGCAGTAGGCTCCACACTATGGGGCGAAGTCGCGAAACCGAACTGTACGGACCGGTCAAGGCGTTCCTCGAGGCGGAAGGTCTTGAGGTGAAGGCCGAGGTCGGACCCGCAGATGTCGTGGGCATCGATGGGGACCGGATCGTGATCGTCGAACTCAAGCTCGGGTTCTCGCTCGTGCTTCTGCAACAGGCCGTGAAACGTCAGCAGATAACCGATGACGTCTACGTCGCGGTTCCCCGCTGGTCCGGTCGTCAGGGATGGAAGACCTTTCGGGCGAACGTGGGGTTGTGTCGGCGTCTCGGGGTCGGCGTCCTGGCGGTGTCCGATGGCGGCACGGTCGAGGTCCAGGCCGAGCCCGGTCCCTTCGTGCGGCGGAAGAGCAAGGCGCGCCGCGAACGGCTACTCGATGAGTTCGAGCGTCGGCAGGGGGATCCGAACGAGGGTGGGACCAACGGCAAGATCGTGACTGCCTACCGTCAGGACGCAGAGCGATGCGCCCGGTATCTCATCGAACACGGGGCGGCGAAGGGGGCGGACGTGGCCGCTGCCACGGGCGTAGAGCGAGCTACGCGGATGATGCGTGACAACGTGTACGGATGGTTCGAACGTGTCGGGCATGGCGAGTACCGGCTTGAGGACACCGCGGTCGGTCTGTTCGAAGGGGACGACGAAGTAGCAAGTAGCAAGTAGCGACTCCCTCCGGCTCATGGCTCATGGCTCATGGCTCATGGCTCATGGCAACCCCCAACTCCCTCCTGCCAACCTTCTATCCTTGGCGCATGCCGACCGACCCCACTGTGCGGATCGTCACTGCCACGTCGCTCTTCGACGGCCACGACGCATCGATCAACATCATGCGACGCATATTGCAGGCGCACGGTGCCGAGGTCATCCACCTCGGTCACGATCGGTCCGCAGCATCGATCGCACAGGCGGCGATCGATGAGGATGCGCACGCCATCGCGGTCACGTCGTATCAGGGCGGGCACATGGAGTTCTTCCGGTATCTCCGCGAGCTCCTCGACAACGGGGGAGCGGAGGACATCAAGGTGTTCGGTGGGGGCGGCGGCACCATCCTGCCGAGCGAAGGGCAGATCCTCGCGGACGAGGGGGTTGCACGAATCTACTCGCCAGACGACGGGCGGGCGCTGGGGCTCGAAGGGATGATCGACGATCTTATCGCATCGGCGCGTGGCACCAAGGACCATCTGGATGATCTGGAGTCCCGGGTCCTCGACGGCGACCGGGCAGCGCTCGCACGGGCGATCACGCTCGCCGAGACGGGTGATCCCGAGGCCACAGACGTCGTCGAGCGTCTTGTCGAAGTCGGAAGCGCCAAGAACGTCCCGGTCGTCGGATTCACCGGCACCGGTGGGGCGGGGAAGTCCTCTCTGGTCGACGAACTCGTCCTGCGATTCCGCCGAGATTTTCCGAAGGACTCCATCGCCGTCATCTCCGTCGATCCTTCCCGCCGTCGATCCGGTGGTGCGTTGCTCGGAGATCGCATCCGCATGAATGCAATCGACGGCGACGGATGTTTCATGCGGTCCCTGGCAACAAGACAGGCCAATCTGTCCGTTTCTCCGCACGTCGGCGCCGCGGTCAACCTTGCCAAAGCGGCGGGGTATGGCCTGATCTTCCTCGAGACCTCGGGGATCGGTCAGTCCGATACGCAGATCGTCGACGCCTCCGATGTGTCGGTCTATGTGATGACCCCGGAGTACGGAGCCGCAACTCAGCTCGAGAAGATCGACATGCTGGACTTCGCCGACCTCGTCGCGATCAACAAGGCCGATCGCATGGGCGCCGAGGACGCACAGCGAGACGTCCGCAAGCAGTACCGCCGGAACCGAAAGCTGTTCGACGCCCCCGAAGAATCAATCCCGGTCCACGCAACCGTCGCCTCACGCTTCAACGACGCCGGGACCCAGCAGCTGTATGAGGCCATGATCGGCATCGTCGCCGACCGGTTCCCTGGAGCGCTCGGACCCGTTTCGTCCCGGTCAGGTGAGACGAACACGGACCCACTCATTCCTCGTTCGCGTATCCGGTACCTGTCGGAGATCGCCGAGGCGTCTCGTGCCTATCGCGTCGAGACCGAGGCGCTTGCCCAGATCGCCGACGACCTCCAGATGATCGAGCGGCTCGAAGAGGTCGCTCCGCCTGCCGCCGAGATCGCCCGGAAGGAAGTCGATCTCTCGCTCCCGGAAGACCTTGAACACCAGCTGCGGGATTGGGACGCCACGCGTGCGCTGTACCGGTCCCCGGAGGTCGAGTACACGGTGCGGGACAAGACGATCGTCGCACCGAATCTGGTCGAAACGCTCTCCGGGACACGGTTTCCGAAGGTCCTCCACCCGGACCACCGTTCGTGGGGTGACCGGGTCCGATGGTTGCGTGAAGAGAACCTGCCTGGTCGATTCCCGTTCACAGCCGGTGTGTTCCCCTTCAAACGGCAGGCGGAGGATCCAACGAGGATGTTTGCCGGTGAGGGAGGGCCAGAGGACACCAATCGGCGGTTCCACTATCTCGCATCGGGTATGCCGGCGGCTCGACTGTCCACCGCATTCGATTCGGTGACGCTCTACGGCAACGACCCGGATCCGCGGCCCGACATCTACGGGAAGGTCGGGAACAGCGGAGTGTCGGTAGCGACCCTCGACGACGCAAAGAAGCTCTACTCCGGCTTCGACCTGTGCGATCCCACGACCTCGGTGTCGATGACCATCAACGGGCCCGCTCCGATGATGCTGGCGTTCTTCCTCAACACGGCGATCGATCAGGCGTGTGAGCGCCACATCCGAAGCGAGGGTCGGTACGACGAGGTCGACGCCATGGTCGATCGGATGTTTGCCGAACGCGGGGCCGAGCGACCGCGCTATCACGGGGACCTGCCACCGGGACACGACGGAACGGGGCTGTTGCTGCTCGGCGTATCCGGTGCGGATGTGCTCGACCCCGAGACATACAACTCGATCAAGGAGACAACCCTCGCAACGGTCCGCGGCACCATCCAGGCGGACATCCTCAAAGAGGACCAGGCCCAGAACACGTGCATCTTCTCCACGGAGTTTGCGTTGGGGATGCAGGGCGACATCCAGCAGTACTTCATCGACAATGCCGTCCGGAACTTCTACTCGGTTTCGATCTCGGGCTACCACATGGCCGAGGCAGGAGCGAACCCGATCACGCAGCTGGCCTTCACGCTCGCCAACGGATTCACGTTCGTGGAGTACTACCGCGCACGCGGGATGCCGATCGACTCGTTTGCGCCGAATCTCAGCTTCTTCTTCTCGAACGGGATCGACCCGGAGTATGCGGTCATCGGCCGAGTGGCACGTCGCATCTGGGCCAAAGCGATGCGCAACCTGTACGGTGGCTCGGACCGTAGCCAGAAGCTCAAGTACCACATCCAGACGTCGGGTCGTTCGCTCCACGCCCAGGAGATCGAGTTCAACGACATCCGCACGACGCTCCAGGCGTTGTACGCGATCTATGACAATTGCAACTCGCTCCACACCAACGCGTACGACGAGGCGATCACGACTCCGACGGAGGAGTCGGTGCGTCGGGCGCTCGCCATCCAACTCATCATCAACCGCGAGCTCGGTTTGGCGAAGAACGAGAATCCGTTGCAGGGTTCGTTCATCATCGAGGAGCTCACGGATCTCGTCGAGGAGGCCGTGCTCGCAGAATTCGACCGCCTCACCGAGCGTGGGGGAGTGCTGGGGGCGATGGAGTCGATGTATCAACGATCGAAGATCCAAGAAGAGTCGCTCGTCTACGAGCACCGCAAAGACAGTGGCGAGTTGCCGATCGTCGGCGTCAACACCTTCCTTTCAAAGGAGGGCTCGCCGTTCGTGACACCTCCGGAGGTGATCCGATCGGACGATGCAGGCAAGAACCGTCTCATCGATGACCTCCATCGGTTGCATGAGCGGAATCGCAAGGAGGCGGAATCGGCGCTCGAATCGCTGCAGGGCACGGTGCTCCAGCGAGGCAACGTGTTCGAATCCCTCATGGATGCTGCCCGCTGGTGCTCGCTCGGACAGATGACGAACGCATTGTTTGCGGTCGGTGGCAAGTACCGAAGGAACATGTAGGCACCGATGTCGTCGCGCCGCCTGCTGGTCGGGTTCCTCATCCTCGCGATTCTCGCCGCAGCATGTACGCCGTCGGGCGATACCCCGGTGACAACCACCGAACCATCGTCGACCACATCGACGACGATCACCGGTGATGAAGATGTATGTCGGTCCGGTGACCTGCCGTATACCGACAGCGGTCTGATCGCTGCGCTCGGCGAGGACGACGGCGATGCGACGACGATCAGTTCGATCCAGTGGGATCCGCACCCGACCTGTGAACGGCTCGCGCTCTCGTTCGCTTCCGGGTCGACGGCGCCCGCGGCCACACTCGGCCCGGCTGCTGCATTTCTCGATGCACCATCGGGCGTCATCGTGGTCGAACTTCCGGCCGAGGTGGACACGACAGCGCTCGCCGATCTCGTCGTCGAGGGTGAGCTGATCGACCGGGTCTACATCGTGCGGTCCGAGACCGGGGCGATCTCGGTGCACCTGCATCCGGCGGCAAATGTCGACATCGCAGCGCGTGCCTTCGTCACCGAGGCACCGGTCTCGCTCGTGCTCGACGTCGTCCCCGGTCGGATCGGAACACGCCAAGTCACCGTTCCTACGTCTGAGACGGTTGCGATCACCTCGCCCACCGAGGACTCGACGACCTACCCGTTCGTCGTCGATGGCTATGCAGCCCCGGGACTCGGTCGCGTCGACCTCCGGTTGTCAACATCGAGCGTCGTCGCAGCCGAACGGACGCTGTCCCTCACGGCGTATCCGGACACCTGGCAGTCGTTCTCGGTCACCATCGACGATGGGCCCTCCGGCCCGCTCGAGCTGTTCGTCGGGACGCTTGGCCCGGAGGGCCAACCCGACACCGGCGTGACCCAACGTCTCGAACTCGAATAGCCCCCACGGGCCAGGTGAATTCGTCCGCTTCGATTGCTACTTGACAAATGGTCGGGATATCCCGACAATACGTCACCATGGATACTGAAGCACTCACGAACATGCCACCCGAGACCGGCGGCGGGCAACCGGATCAGACGGCGGCGGAGGGTCGGACACCAGGGGAGCGGACCTTCCTCATCGTCTGGGGCGGGCAAGTCGTCTCCCTCATCGGGTCGAGCCTCACCTGGTTCGGTCTCAGCATCTGGATCTTCCTCGAGACCGGTTCGGTGACAGCACTGTCGATGGTCCTCCTCGGATCACAGTTGCCACGCATCGTGTTGTCGCCGGTCGCGGGTGCACTCGTCGACCGATGGGACCGCCGCTGGGCGATGATCCTCTCTGACCTCGGGTCCGGCCTCGGGACCGTGTTGATCGCAGCGCTGTTCGTACTCGATGCGGTGACGATCCCGTGGCTGGTTGCGATCGCGGCGTTCTCGTCCGTGTTCCAGGCCTTCCAATGGCCGGCATACCAGGCGGCGATCAGCCTGCTCGTCCCCAAGGCGAAGTATCAGCGGGCTTCCGGCATGGTCCAGATGGCGGAAGGAATCTCGCAGGTGGCTGCGCCGTTCATCGCTGCGGCGGTCATCGCGTTCTGGGATGTCCTTGGGCTGATCCTGATCGACATCGCCACGTTCACCGTCGCCGTGCTCACCCTGCTTGTCGTGCGTTTCCCTCGCCCCCCGAAGTCGGCCGTCGGGGAGAGCGCCAAGGGCTCGTTGTGGTCCGAGAGCTTGTTCGGGTTCAAATATCTGCTCCAACGCCACGGGCTCATGGCGTTGCTCGCCTTCTTTGCAGCGCTCAACCTGGCGTTCGGTGCGATCGGGCCACTCATCATCGCCTACATGTTGTCCATCGGATCCGAACTGACCCTCGGGACGACCATGACGATCGGGAGCACCGGCATGATCGTCGGCTCCATCATCGCCTCCGTGATGAAGCCGGCGCGCCGCAAGGTACGTGGCCTGATCCTGTCGTCCGTCGTTCTGGGGGTCACGCTCGGGACGGTTGCGGTGACGAGCAACCTCGTCGTCATCACCGGGAGTATTTGGATTGCGATGTGCTCGTTGCCGATCGGGATGGCGATGAGTCAGGCCATCTGGTTGGCGAAGGTCGAGCCCGATGTCCAGGGCCGGGTGTTCGCTGCCCGCGGGATGATCGCCCAAGCAACGATTCCGATCGCCTACCTCCTTGCGGGCCCACTCGCGGACAACGTGTTCGTGCCGCTGATGACCGGCGACTCAGCGCTCGGTGAGTTCCTCCAGGGCATCATCGGGGCCGGAGAGGCGCAGGGCTATGCGATGTTCTTCCTGTCGCTCGGTGCAATCGTGCTGATCGCTTGCGCTGCCGGGTACGCCTACGGACCGCTGCGGAACGTCGAAACCGATCTCCCGGACCACGATGCGAGACCGTTGAGCGTGTAGGCGCGTCGGCGTGTTGGCGCAAGCTCGACCCTCTGTCGTTTTGTCCCTTTGTCCCTTTGTCCCTCCGTGCTCCGTCCCTCTGCTTGCTGGGTCGCTCCTAGACTTTGGGGATGCTTCCTGATCCGACACCCGATCACGCGGTGCGGCTGCTGTCGGCAGATGTCGATGCAACCGAATTGCTCGAGACGGCTGCCCGGCTACGGGACGAGGGTCACGGTCGCACGATCACCTACTCACGCAAAGTGTTCGTACCCGTCACGACCCTGTGTCGGGATACCTGCACGTATTGCACCTTCGTGAAACCACCGGGAAACGGCGGTGAGTACCTGACACCGGACGACGTCCTGGCGATCGTGCGTGCCGGAGACGAGATGCACTGCACTGAGGCACTCTTGACGCTCGGCGATCGTCCGGAGGACAAGTGGCCCCAGGCGCGAGAGTTCCTCGACCGTCACGGTGCGTCGTCCACGATCGAGTACGTGGCGATGATGTCCGAACTCATCCGCGAGGAGACCGGACTGTTCCCACACGCAAATCCGGGCGTCATGACGGACGAAGACATGATTCGGCTCCGACCGACCAACGTTTCGATGGGGATGATGCTCGAGAACATCTCAGACCGGCTCACCGAGCCAGGTATGCCGCACCACAACTGCCCGGACAAGATCCCTGCCGTGCGTGTCGAGACGATCCGTGCCGCCGCTCGTCAGAAGGTGCCGTTCACCTCGGGAATCCTCGTCGGGATCGGTGAGACTCCCGCCGAGGTGGTCGACAGCTTGTTCGCACTTCGTGACCTCCAAGCTGAAGGTGGCCAGATCCAGGAATTCATCATCCAGAACTTTCGAGCGAAGCAGAACACGCGCATGCGCAACAGCCCCGAACCCGAGATCCCATATTTCATCCGTGTGGTGGCCGTCGCCCGGTGGATCCTTGGTGCCGAAGCCAACATCCAGGTACCCCCGAACCTCACCGACGATTTCGAGGTGTACCTCGCGGCCGGGATCAACGACTGGGGTGGTGTCAGTCCTCTGACGATCGACTGGGTGAATCCCGAAGCACCGTGGCCGCACCTCGAGAAGCTCGAACAGTTGACGAACGACCACGGGTTCGAGCTCCGTCCCCGGCTGCCGGTGTATCCCGAGTACCTGGACGACGAGTGGATCGACCTCGAGCTCCTTCCCGCAGCGCTCTCCGCTGCCACCGACGACGGCTACGCTGCCATCCCCGAAACAACGACGGTCTGACCATGCACCTCGTCACATTCCTCCAGATGCGGCCCGCCGAATCCGTGAACGAGATCTGGGCCTCGACGCGCCGCAAGGAAGGCTCCCTCGTCGTCGACGTGGACCGCCCGACACCGGCGGACATCGTCGATGCCCAAAAGGGTGGACTCCTATGCGTGTCCGGGGATCCCGGGGCCGACGCCCCGGCGTATGCGGTTGCTCCCGCTGATGCCGCTGCGATCGCAAAGCGTGGCGTCGCCGGCTGGCGGGTCACCGTCGTGGACGACGGCGACCGTATGGCGGTCCTCGACGCCTTGTCGTTCACACGTGCCCGATATCTCCGCACGAACCGATCGACCGTTTCCGCAGCTGCAGAGTTGTGTGGTCTTCCGGCGGCTGAAGCGGTCGTCAGCGTCTTCGTCGACACCGTCTCGGATGCCGTCGAGGCAGTCGCCGCCGGTGCCCGCGATCTGCTGTTGCGCGATTGGGACATCGCTCGGATCGGTGAGCTCCGCGATGCCCTCCGGGCGGATCTCGTCGAGCGATCGGCGTTCCCGATCGATGTCGAGTACGACGAGGCGAAAGCAGAGTTGGAGTCCGGTGCGTTCTCGGCCTACCTGAATCAGATCAACGGCTCAGGTCGTGCTCGGCCACGCTACGAATGGGCCCCTGGTCGGGACATGGCACCTCCACAGCCCACGCATCGCGTTTCGGCTGCGTGGCCGGACGCTGCATGGCTGGACGACGCAGGGGGGTCACGCTTCGACGCATCGCCGCAGATACGACCGATCCTCGATCGGGCACTTGCTGGGGTCGCTCCGACCGTCGACGAGGTCGAGACGATGTTCCGGGCGACACCGAGCGACGTGGAGGCGATTGCCGACGCTGCGGATGAGCTGCGACGTGCCACGGTCGGGGATGACGTGACCTTCGTCGTCAATCGCAACATCAACTACACCAACCAGTGCTACTTCAAGTGTGGGTTCTGTGCGTTCTCGAAGGGTCCGCGGTCGCTCGATCTTCGAGGCGAGCCCTATCTGATGACCATCGACGAGGTCGTCGATCGATCGGAAGAGGCGTGGGGGAGGGGAGCGACGGAGGTCTGTCTCCAAGGAGGCATCCATCCCGACTTCACGGGGAAGTTCTATGTCGACTTGGTCACAGCGATCAAGGCCCGCATCCCCGGCATGCACATCCACGGGTTCACCCCACTCGAAGTGTGGCAGGGCGCTGAGACCGCTGGCGTCTCCATTCGGGAGCTGCTCATCGAGCTCAAGGAGGCCGGTCTCGGCACGCTGCCCGGTACTGCGGCGGAGATCCTCGACGACGATGTCCGCCTCACCCTGTGCCCGGACAAGATCCGTACCGCACAGTGGGCAGAGGTCATGCTGACGGCACACGACATCGGTCTGCGAACGACGTCCACGATGATGTTCGGTCACGTCGACGGTCCTCGTTCGTGGGCCAATCACATCGAGGTGCTGCGCGAGATCCAACGACGTACCGGTGGGTTCACCGAATTCGTCCCACTCCCGTTCGTCCACATGGGAGCACCGATTTGGTTGCGGGGGCGTTCCCGTCCGGGCCCGACCTGGGACGAGGCGATCCTCGTCCACGCCGTGGCACGGCTTGCGTTCGTGGGGCTCATCGACAACATCCAGGCATCGTGGGTGAAGCTCGGTCTCGAAGGCGCATCGACACTGTTGCGGTCAGGGTGCAACGATGTCGGTGGGACCCTCATGGACGAGTCGATCTCGAGGGCAGCCGGCGCTTCCCACGGCACCGAGGTCACGGCGCAGGACTTCCGCAACCTCATCCTCGACATGGACCGGAACCCGGTCCTGCGCAACACGGTGTACGAACCGATCGAGAGCGACCTCACGATCCGGTGAGCGTCCCACGGAACGCCTCAGAGGAAGATGACCGGTTTGCCGGTGGTGGGATGCTCCATCACGCGCACGGTCGTGCGATACACCGAGGACAAGGCCTGTTCGGTGAACACCTCGTGCGGCGTGCCGTCGGCTGCGATCCGACCGTTGGCGAGAAGGATGATGCGGTCGGCGTGTCTGGCGGCGATGTTCAGGTCGTGACTGGTGACCAACACCGTCGACCCTGTGGCAGCGTCGACCGATGCTGCGTTCATCACGAGGTCGGCGTGCCCGAGGTCCAGGCTGTCGGTCGGCTCGTCCATCAGCACCACTGGTGCCGTCTGGGCGAGGATCCGAGCGATGGAGACACGGCGCTGCTCGCCACCGGAGAGGTCGCGGAATCGGCGCTCCGCAAGATCGTCCACCCCGACCCGCTCCATGGCTTCGTCTACCACCGGGTCGTCGGGAGAGCCCACGGCGTAGCGACCGAACCCGACCACGGTTCGCACCGTGTACTCAAGACCCGAAGGGTGCTGTTGCGGGAGATATGACCGGACGTTGGCTGCGTCGCGTGGCGACATGTCGCGCACATCGTGCCCGCCGACCGTGATGAGTCCGTGCTTGGGTGCAAGATCGCCTGATAGGACGCCCAGGAGCGTGGATTTCCCCGCACCGTTCG
>JAUIIM010000055.1 GCA_030431785.1 Acidimicrobiia bacterium
CGTGGTGGAATCCGTTTGGTCCTCGTCGAACGTACCGAGCGCTTCTCCCTCGCTGGGAGTCGGAGTATCGTGATCCATGCCGGTCAGTGTATGAAGCGGTTCGAGGTAGGAGGCCGGTGGTGCATGAAGATTTGATGTGGATTGCGATCTCGGGTGAGCCGCTCGATCCCGCTTCCGCCATGGCGTTCGTCGCCGATCCCAAAGCCGGAGCGACCGCATTGTTCTCCGGAACGGTCCGCGATCACTCACCGGGCCGGACCGATGTGTCGGAGCTCGAATACGAGGTCTACGACGACGTCGTCGAACGAAAGATCCGTGAGGTCGTCGAGGAGGCGTTCACGAAGTGGGACATCATCAGGGTTGCTGCGCTGCACCGCGTCGGTACGTTGCAAGTCGGCGAGTCTGCTGTGGTCGTGGCGGTCTCATCCGCCCACCGGTCCGATGCATTCCCCGCGGCGCGATACGTGATCGACGAGCTCAAGCACCGCGCTCCGATCTGGAAGAAGGAGCACTGGCCCGGTGGAGCCGAGTGGGTGCGCGAGGACCTCGCCCACCAATCTGAGTAGCGCCCTTCGTCCATCGGGTGGACGCGTCACCTCTACGCTTCAACTATGCAGGTCGACGTACTGATCGTTGGTGGGGGGTTCGGTGGAGCCTTTGCTGCTCGAGAGCTCGACAAACTGCTGTCCCGGAGAGACATCGACGTTCTCCTGGTGAGCCCGGAGAATTTTCTCCTGTTCTCGCCGTTGTTGCCCGAAGCAGCGTCAGGAACACTTGAGCCCCGTCATGCCGTGGTCCCTCTGCGCGAGATGCTCACGTCGACGTCGCTGATGATCGGAGAGGTGACGGACATCGACGTGGGCGCCCGAACCGCCACCGTGGTCAGTGTGAACGGAGATCGAGAGACGATTCGGTTCCGTGAGGCAGTTCTTTCGCCCGGTGCGGTGCCGTCGGTGTTCGCCATCCCCGGACTCCACGACCACGCTGTCGGCTTCAAGACCCTTGCCGATGCGATCTGGCTCCGCAACCGTGTCGTCCGGCAGCTCGATGCGGCGGACGCCGAACCGGATCCTGGCCGTCGACGGGAGCTGTTGACCTTCACGTTCGTTGGTGGCGGCTACGCCGGTGTCGAGGCACTCGCTGAACTGGAGTCGTTCGCTCGCGACGCCGTGAAGGCACATCCGCGGCTGGCTATCCACGACTGTCGATGGGTGTTGGTGGAAGCAACGAACTCGCTGTTGCCCGGACTCGATCCGCGACTCGCGCGTTTCACGGAGTCATCGCTGCGAAGACGCGGTGTTGAGGTTCGGCTGGGGACGCGGTTGGTCTCGTGTGTCGATGGGGTGGTGAACCTCTCCGACGACGGGGTGCTCCCGTACCGATCGGAGACCATCGTGTGGACGGCAGGGCAAACGCCGAGCCCGGTGGCTGCCCGGTGGAATCTCGAGTCTGACGACCGCGGCTTCGTCCCCGTGGACGATCGTATGGCGATCCCCGGCATCGAAGGCATCTATGCGGTCGGCGATTTCGCTGCGGTACCGGAACCCGATGGCGGCCTCGCCCCGTCGACGGCGCAACACGCGTTGCGCCAGGCTCGGGTAGCTGCGAAGAACATTGCCCAGCGTTACGGCGTCGGTGACGGAGCGCGCTACCGCTACCGCACCCGGGGATTGGCCGTGACGTTGGGAAAGTGGCAGGGGACAGCCCAGGTGCGCCGATTCACGTTCACCGGACCGCTTGCATGGTGGATGGGGCGGAGCTATCACCTGCTGATGATCCCCGGTCTTGGCCGCAAGCTCAGGGTCGTCGCCGACTGGACCATGGCGTTGTTGTTCCGAAGGGACATCGCACAGCTTGGTCAGCTCGGGACGCCCAGTCGTCTCCCGGAGCCCTAGGAACCTTCGACACGGATCTGGCGTCCGACGACCATCTCGGCTGCCTCCCGTACGCCGGGGTTGCGATCCAATGCGGCACGGCGCAGGGCGGGTTCGATCCGGTCGTCCTCGAACACGGTGACGGCGGCGATCGCACGGCGACGCACTTGGGGCGGACCGGATGCGATGAGGTCGAGCAAGGTATCTACCGCGGCGGGGCTCCCGATCGAACCGAGGGAAGCGACGGCACCCTCGCGAACCTGCCGGCTCTCGTCTTCATACGCAGCCTGCGTCAGCCATCCAATCGCAGCCGGATCCCCGACGGTGCCATAGGCGGCGGCGACTGCTTCGCGGACCGTCTCCGACTCGTCGTCCTCCAGCTCGGCGAGCGATGGCATCGCGTCCCTGCCGAGGAGTCCGAGGGCTTCAGCGACGGCAGCGCGGACGGCGGTGTTCGTATCGTGCGTCAGCGCAAGTAGCTCATCGCGATGTGCCGTCGCCTGCTCGTGGTCGAGCGCGGTCACCGCCATGCGTCGGAGCTGAGGATCGGCGGACGACAGGAACCGTCCTGGTTCGGCGGTCAACGCAACGAGTTCTTCACGGGAGGGCATGGGCGCAGCGTAGAGGAGACCGACCGAGGACACAGCACGAGAGACAGAGCACGGAGGGCAGGGGAGATCGGAGGGGTTCGGTCTACGCTCAGCACATGTTCGGATTCCACCCTGTCAATCTGTCATTCCGGTTCGTGCTCGAGCTGGGTGCGTTGGCGCTGCTTGCGTGGGGTGGATACGTCATCGGAACCGGATTCCTGCGCTGGGTCCTCGCCATAGGCCTTCCGCTCCTGGCGGCGACCGCATGGGCAACGTTCAACGTTCCCGGAGACGGCAGCAGGTCGGGTCAGGCTCCGGTTCCCGTCCCCGGGTTCGTGTGTCTCCTCGTCGAGTTCGATGTCTTTGCAGCCGCCGTGATCATCGGATGGTTCGCGTCGCCCCGCATCGCAGTCGTATTCGGCATCGCGGTCGTGATCCACTACGCCCTGTCGATCGACCGAATCAGATTTCTGATGGCGTCGGGCACCAGCTCCTGAGGATCAGGGGCGGGCTCGCCGCGCCTATCGGTTTGCCCGTTCGAGGACCATGGCGATCCCCTGACCCACCCCGATACACATCGTGGCGAGTGCAAAGCGACCGTCGCGGCGATCGAGTTCGCGCGCAGCCGTGAGTACGAGGCGGTTGCCGGTCATCCCGAGGGGATGGCCGAGGGCGATCGCACCACCGTTCGGATTCACGTGGTCTGCATCGTCGGGGAGTCCGAGCTGCCGGAGACAGGCCAATCCCTGCGAGGCAAATGCCTCGTTGAGCTCGATGACGTCGATGTCGTCCAGCGTCATGCCAAGGCGATCGAGAACCTTCTGCGTTGCCGGTACCGGGCCGATTCCCATGATGCGTGGGGGAACCCCGGCCGTCGCCATCGACACGATTCGAGCCAGGGGTTCGAGTCCGTGCTCTTCGACAGCGCGCTCGGATGCGACCACCGTCGCACTCGCACCGTCGTTGATCCCTGACGCGTTGCCCGCCGTGATCGTCCCACCTTCGAAGATGGGACGGAGCGTTGCCAACTTGTCCAGATCGGTGTCAGGTCGCGGGTGTTCATCCTCGGCGACACGGATCGGTTCGCCTCGGCGTTGGGGTACCTCGACGGGAACGATCTCTTCGGCCAGGACGCCGTTCTTCATCGCCAGGGATGCTCGTTGCTGTGACCGGTAGGCGAACGCGTCCTGGTCGGCTCGGGAGATGTCGAACTCCAGTGCGACGTTCTCTGCCGTCCCGGGCATCTCATCGACGCCGAAGCGCTCGACCATCTTGGGGTTCTTGAATCTCCATCCGATCGTCGTGTCATAGACCTCGACCGATCGATCGAACGCAGTCGATGCCTTGGCCATCACCTTTGGTGCACGACTCATGGATTCCACGCCGCCCGCCACGATCACATCAGCATCACCCACGGCGATCGTGCGTGCCGCGAGCCCTACGGCCTCCATCCCTGATCCGCAGAGGCGGTTGATCGTCGCACCTGGCACCTCGACGGGAAGCCCCGCCAGGAGCCCTGCCATCCGAGCCACGTTGCGGTTGTCCTCGCCGGCTTGGTTCGCGGCACCCATGTAGATGTCGTCGTAGCTGTCCTCGGGAACACCCGCATGCTGTACCACGTGGCTGACGACATGGGCGGCGAGGTCGTCAGGTCGGACAGATGAGAGGGACCCGCCGAATCGGCCGATCGGGGTCCGTACGGATTCCACCAAGTACACGTTCTGCATGGGAGGGAGCGTACTCGTTGTCCTTCTGGTCGTCGTCAGTCTTCGTTCAGCACACCGATGACGGACCCGTCGGCATCGACGACGGGGACCGGACCATGATCGAGGAAGCTTGCGAGCTCGAATGCCGCGGTCGTCGGCTCGTCGGCGCGCACGGACACGGGCGGCTCCATGACGGTCTCGACCGGATCGGCGCCATCCGCTTGCTGTAGCGCCGAACGGCGGACGAGACCGACCAACGTGCCTTCGTCGACGACCGGTGCTGTCGCATGCTGAAGGTGGCGGAGTGCCTCGGCGACACTCAGGTGTCGTCCGATCGCCACGCCCGTCGGATCGACAGCAGCAGCGAAGCACCGTCGCGGGGAAGACCGGACGACCACGACCCCATTGGGTGCCGCGACGACCATCTTGTGACCGGGGCCGAACAACTGCCGATGGAACCACGACCCCCCGGGAGCACCGATCACGACCAGCGTGTTCGGGGCAAGGTCCTCGACGAGCGCCGCCGCATGATCGGAGGCGGTCGCTTCCGTAGCGATCGCATCACGGTGGCTCGCCGTAAGTCGCTCGAGGCGCTCCTCAGCGACGCTCCGGTCCTCGTTGGTGTGGTATGCCGTTGCGACCGTCGCCTTGATCCCGAGCGCCGAGCCGAGGGATGCGGCGACATCGACGGCGAGCGGGGAGTGCGGTCCGTCGGCAACAGCGGCGACGACACCGTCGACGCTCGCAAGGTCGACGTCGATCGGTGCGATGTTCGACACCAGGTCGAAGCTCGTGATCTTGCTGGCGACGACATGGTCGAGTCGATGCTCGATGCACCCCGCGCGAAGGTCCCCCGACAGGCCGACGGCCTCGTACGTGGCGAGTGCCTCAGCGAGTTCCTGACAGCCCTCGCCCCGTGTCCAACCGATCCTGTCGGCCAACCTTGTCATACCCCGAGCGTACCGATTGAACGGCGTTGCCGGAGCAGTTGATGGTCGGAGGTTCCATCGAACCACGGTGCGGCGTTCCGGTCGCGATCCGGGGCGGATCGGTACCGGACTTCGCTCCACATCCTCTGCAACAATGGCGGTAATCGGACGAAAGGCTCTCGTGACGAACACCGGATCTGTCGAAGAACGACTCGACCGCGCACTCACCGCAATCGCAGAGCGTACGTATTGGAGCGCCTACCCCGAGCATCCGAAGGCGTATGGCGAAGATGCGCCCGGCGAAGGCGAAGCGCGTTTCAACGCCCTGTTGGGTGCACCCTTTGCGACCGGTCAGGAATCCGATCGGTCCGTGGAGGTCGAAGAATCCTCGCCGTTCGGTATCGAACTCGGCATCACGTATCCGGAGGTATCGATCGACGCCGCCATGGATCGTGCCGTCGTCGCCGGTAGCGGGTGGGCGGCCGCGGATCCGCGCGAGCGCGCCGAAGTGTGCGTCCGGATTCTCGATCGTCTGGCCGAGGACAGTTTCACCATGGCCCATGCGGTGATGCACACAACCGGTCAAGCCTTCCTGATGGCGTTCCAGGCCGGTGGTCCCCACGCACTCGATCGGGGCCTTGAAGCCGTCGCATACGCATTGGCGGAGCAAGAACGTATTCCGGGTCCTCTCGTGTGGGAGAAGCCGCAGGGTTCACGTCCTCCGCTCGTGATCCAGAAGGAATGGGTGCTCCGTCCCCGTGGCGTCGCCGTCACGATCGGCGTGTCGACCTTCCCGACATGGAACGGGTATCCGGGGATCTTCGCAAGCCTTGCGACCGGGAACACGGTCGTGGTCAAGCCACACCAGGCCACCGTCCTGCCGTTGGCACTGTTCGTGCGCACCGCGCGCGAGGTACTCCATGAAGCCGGCTTCGATCCGAACGTCGTCCAGATGATCGTGGATCCGAACGGGGAGCGAATCGCAAAGGAGCTGGTGCAGCGACCCGAGGTCGGGATCGTCGACTACACGGGCGGCTCAGCCTTCGGTGATTGGCTCGAACGAAACCTGCCGGGCAAGCAGGTCTACACCGAGAAGGCAGGGGTCAACTCGGTCATCCTTGATTCCGCATCGGACCTCAAGGGTGTGTTCCGGAACCTGAGCGTCTCCATGACCATGTATTCGGGGCAGATGTGTACGACGCCGCAAAACCTCTTCGTCCCGGCCGAGGGGGTCGTCACCGATGAGGGCGTGGTGAGCTATGACGACGTGGTGTCCGGATTCGTCGGTGCGATCGAGGGGCTGCTCGGCGACGATGAGCGTGCGGCCAGCATCTTGGGTGCGATCAAGGGCGCTGACAGTCTCGAACGGGTCGATGCTGCAGCGGGTTCCGGAACCGTGCGTTCCGCCTCGCGAGCGGTTGCGAACCCCGACTTCCCGGATGCAACGGTGCGGACACCGACGATCGTCGAGGTCGACGCCGACAGTGATGCGTTCCGTCGGGAGATGTTCGGACCAGTGATCTACGTGGTGAAGACGCCCTCCCGACAGGCAAGTGTCGATCTCGCCCTGGAGACTGCGAGGGATCACGGTGCGATCACGTGGCTCGCGTACGCGACCGATGACGACATGGTCGAAAGCATTGTCGACGCCGCCGTCACGGCCGGTGTGGGTGTGGCGTTCAACCTGACAGGCGGGCTGTTCGTCAATCAATCGGCCGCGTACTCGGACTTCCACGTAACCGGAGCGAATCCGGCGGGAAATGCTTCGCTCTCCGATTCGGCGTTCGTCGCAAACCGCTTCCGAGTGGTCGGGGTGCGGCGGGAGACGTAGGGCGCTCCTCGCTCATCCGACGATGCGACGATGCGACGATGCGACGATGCGACGATGCGACGAACCGACCATCCGTGAGGTCGTAGGCGTTTCGGTGGTGTGAACGCAACATGACAAATCCCGTGCAAGCGAAGTGAGTATCCGCTAACTTCGTCAGCCCAAGGAGGCAAGGGAGCTGTTCGCATGACTTCGACACTCGAGCAATCTGCAACCCCCGACCTCAGCGGTGCGTTTCCAACGGTCGCTTGGCGCACCCGGGATTGGGCAGAGCGCACACCGGATCGTGTCGCGATGCGGGACAAAGACTTCGGGATCTGGCGGGAACGGACCTGTGCGCAGCTTTGGGACGAGGTGCTGACAGCTGCCCATGCGCTCCTCGCTCTCGGGGTCGAACCCGGTGACGTGACCTCTATCCACTCCGAGGATCGCCCTGAATGGGTGATCTTTGACTTCGCCACGGTGGCGATCAATGGCATCAGCACGGGGCTCTACCCGACGAACCCGATCGCTGAGACGCAGTACCTCCTGAACGACGCTGGTTCCGTTGTCCACCTCGCCGAGGACCAGGAGCAGGTCGACAAGATCATCGAGCCAGGTCGCGATGCCTACCCGACGATTCGCAAGATCGTCTACTGCGAACCTCGTGGGGTGCGGACCATCGACGACGACCGGTTGATGTACTGGGACGACTTCATGGAGCTCGGGGAGGAGCACCGCCGTGACAACGGCGGCGCCGTCGAGCGTCTGATGCTCGACGCCGAACCCGATCAGGTCATGACATTGATCTACACGTCCGGAACGACGGGGCCACCGAAGGGGGCGATGCTCACCCATCGCAACATCGAGTTCGCCGTCGAGATGGTGCTCAACTCTCCCGACCGGTTCAAGGGTGACCAGGGCGAAGGAATCCGTGACGAGAAGCTGACCTATCTACCGCTGTGCCACATCGCCGAGCGGCTGTTCTCCTCGGTCTCGATGGCCTACAACGGGCCGATCCTGAATTTCGCCGAATCGATCGAGACCGTGCAGGAGAATCTCCGGGAAGTCCAGCCGACGATCTTCTTTGCGGTGCCCCGTATCTGGGAGCGGATCCACGCCGGCATCCTCATCAAGTTGCGTGATGCGACCTGGATCAAGCGGATGTTCTCCGGTCTGGGACTCAAGCTTGCCGCCTACATCGGGAGGAAGCGTGTCGAGAACGGCGGCGACTTCACCCTCGGCGCCCGCCTTGCGTACATGGTCGGCAATCCGCTCGTCTTCCGTGCACTGAAGGAGCGGGTCGGGCTGCGTCACTGTCGGTACGCATCATCCGGTGCGGCGGCGATCGCTCCTGAGGTACTCGAGTTCTTCATGGGGCTTGGCATCCCGGTCTACGAGCTGTATGGGATGACCGAGAACACGGCATGTGCGACCACCAACTTCGACGGTCGGGTCAAGGTCGGCACGGTAGGGGAGCCCTACCCGGAGATCGGGCTCCGTATCGATGAGGAAACCGGGGAGATCCAGACGAAGCACGACGCCGTGTTCCCCGGATACTGGAACAAACCAGAGGCGACCCGCGACACCTTCACCGAGGACGGGTGGCTTCGCACCGGGGACGTCGGCGTCTGGGTCGACGGGACGCATGTCAAGATCGTCGACCGGATCAAACACATCATCATCACCTCGGGTGGGAAGAACATCTCGCCGTCGGAGCTGGAGAACTCGCTGAAGACCTCGCCATACATCAAAGAGGCGATGGCGATCGGTGACGGACGCAAGTATGTGACAGCGCTGATCGCGATCGAGTACGACGTGGTCGGCGATTGGGCGCTCCGGCGTCAGATCCCGTACACGACGTATCGGGACCTGGCAGAGAAGCCCGAGGTGATCGAGCTCATCCAGGGCGTCGTCAATCAGACGAATGAGAAGTTCGCCCACGTCGAACAGATCAAGAAGTTCCGGATGATCCCGAAGGAACTCGACCACGAAGACGGCGAGCTGACGGCCACCCAGAAGCTCAAACGCAGCGCGATGGAGAAGATGTTCGGCGACCTCGTGGAGTCGATGTACTCGTGATGATTGCCATCGGCGTGATCGGTCAGGCCGTCGTACCGGGCGGCTTCGACAAGTTCATCAATGCGCTCGGCTCCGGGATCGCGTTGGGGGCGATCTATGCGTTGCTTGCTCTGGGATTCGTCATCATCTTCAAGGCGACGCAGGTCGTGAACTTCGCCCATGGCGCCATCGCTGCTCTCGGCGCCTACCTGGTGTCGTACTTCGCGGTGACCGTCAACATCCCGGGTCGATGGATCACCGGTGCGCCTGACTGGCTCCAATGGATGTTGTCGGCGTTGATCGCGGTTGCTGCGACTGCGCTCATCGGGATGATCATCGAACGGATCACGATCAGACCCATGATCGGTGAACCGCTGTTCGCGGTCGCGATGATCACTCTCGGGCTCGACCTGATCATCCGGACGATCTCCAACGACCTCATGGACAATACGAACACCGGTCTCGGCGATCCGTGGGGTGTGTCGTTCGTCGACATCGGGCCGTTGCGTATGGCGAACACCCAGATCGCGACGCTGGTGATCACCGTGATCGTCGTGATCCTCCTGGCGCTGTTCTTCCGGAGTCGGACCGGCGTGGCCGTGCGGGCGACTGCTTTCGACCAGGAAGCAGCGATGGCGCAGGGCATCTCGGTCGGCAAGGTCTTCGCCATCGCATGGGGGATCGGCGCAGCGTTGGCAGCGCTCGGTGGGATCTTCTCCTCGGTCGCCCCTCGTGGTGCGGCGGGTGTCTCACCGTTCACCGCGCTCGTGGCATTCCGGGCGTTCCCGGCGGTGATCATCGGTGGCCTCGACTCGATCGTCGGAGCGATCGTCGGTGGGCTCATCATCGGGATCGCTGAGGTGTTCGCCGGCAGCTATCTCGGTCAGATCTCGTGGCTCGGCAACGGGTTCGCCGGCATCGTCCCGTGGCTCGCGATGATGGTCGTACTTCTCGTCAAGCCCTATGGGCTCTTCGGGACCGAGGAGATCCGACGCGTATGAGAGGTCGACCGAATCTCTATACGAACTACTCATCGGAGATGGGTCTGTTCCCATCGACCACCAAGAAGGTCTCGATGGTGCTGCTTGCGGTCATTGCGATCCTTGCCCCGCTCCATGCGCTTCCCTACTTCGGATTCCTCGGCGACGGCGCATGGATGGTGCTCATCAACAAGGCGTTGGTGTATGCGATCGCAGCACTCGGTCTGAACCTCCTGACAGGCGTCGCAGGTCAGGTATCGCTTGGTCACGCCTTCTTCATGGCAGTCGGTGCGTATACGGCCGTCGTCCTCGGTGGTGAGGCAGGCAACACGGTCTGGGGTCTGGGCCTGCCGATGTGGATCTGGCTCCCGGCGGCAGGGATCGTCGCAGCGCTCGTCGGTGTGCTGATCGCACCAACGGCTGTCCGCGTGCGCGGTCTGTACCTCGCGTTCGTCACGTTGGGTCTCGTGTTCATCGGCCTCTACCTGTGGCGGAACCTCGGCAAGATCGCCGGCGGTCCGACGACGGGACGCCCCTGGCCCGAACTGGAGTTCAGCCTGTGGCGGAACATGGACCCGATCATCTCCTTCACCTCCGATGGGCCGCTGTGGTGGTGGCTCAAGCCGGTGAACCTGCTGCCGTGGGTCCACATCGAGGAGATGGATGGCGAGGTCAAGACCTACTTCTTCGTCCTCGTACTCATGGCGATCCTCGCACTCCTCGGCAAGAACATCATGCGAACGAGGATCGGTCGCTCGTGGGCAGCGATCCGTGACCGGGACATCGCCGCCGAGGTCATGGGCGTTCCGGAAGCCAAGGGGAAGACCCAGGCATTCGGGATCTCGTCCTTCTACGCAGGGATCGCCGGTGCGGTCCTCGCTTCGGTCGTCGGGCGGATCATCCCGGAATCGTGGGACATCTTCCTCTCCGTCGAGTTCGTTGCGATCATCCTCATCGGTGGCGCCGGCACCGTCGTCGGTACGTTGATGGGCACGTTCTTCGTTGTGCTCACGCCCCGAATCGTGGAGAATGTCACTGGGTTCCTCGCGACGCAGGCCACGGAAGGCGGTCCATTCGCATGGCTCGGCAAGCTCTTCGTCAGGTCTGGTCCGGACGACTGGATCGGCATCGTTTCGTATCCGGATGCGGCCGGCCCCGGGCTCAGTGTGGCCCAACTCAACATCGTCCTGTTCGGCGTCCTCATCATCGTCTTCCTCATCGCGGAGCCACTCGGTCTCTACGGCATCTGGCTACGGGTGAGGAACTACTGGAAGGGCTGGCCATTCACGTATTGAGAGATCACCCCCCTCGCATCGTGTGCGACGGCGGGAGAAACAAAAAGCAAACAAGTAGAGGAGGAATCAGGTGAGAAAGCGATACAGCTTCCTCGTCCTGGTGTTCGTGCTCGCGCTCGTTGCTGCTTCGTGTAGCAGCGATGGCGATTCCACGGACACGACGGATGCGTCGGGTGGTACCACGACGACCGCCGGAGAGGGCGGCACCACGACCACCGGCGGCGGTGGCGGTGGCGACGAGATCATGGCTGGCCGTGGTGTCGACGTCGAGAACAAGGTCATCAAGCTCGGTCTCTTGGCCGACTTGACGGGATTGTTCGCTCCGCTCGTGATCGACATCACGGATGCGCAGCAGGTCTACTGGGACCAGGTAAACGCCGCTGGCGGCATCGACGGTTGGACGGTTGAACTCGTCGTCGAGGACACCAACTACAACGTCGAGCAACACCAGGAGAAGTACGAGGCACTGCGTGAAGAGGTCGTGGCGATCAGCCAGTCGACCGGTTCACCGACCAACGTTGCAACGCTCCCCGAGTACATCGAGGACGACATGTTGGTCATTCCGCTCAGCTGGTACTCCGGTTGGGCGTTCTCGGACTTCGACCAGGGCGTCATGCTCGAGCAGAACACCAACTACTGCATCGAGTCGATGAACCTCGTCGCATTCGGAATGGAGAACGGCGGCACGAAGTTCGCGACCGCTGGCTTCCCCGGTGACTACGGCGGCGACGGTGCTGCCGGTGTCCGCGCCGCAGTCGACTACTACGGGCTCGAGCTCGTGTACGACGGTGGCGAGGCAGTGATCCCCGGTCAGGACCTCACCGAGGTCATCCAGGGAATCGCCACCTCGGGTGCCGACTGGACGATCCTGACGACGAACCCGTCCATCGCTGCGGAGATCATCGCTGGTGCGGTCCAGGCCGGTTACACCGGGATGTTCACCGGCAATGGTCCGTCGTACAACCCGGGTCTTCTCGACTCACCGGCGGCTCCGCTGATCGACCAGCTGTACTACCAGTCGGCGTACAACGTGTCGTGGGGCACGAGCACACCTGGTAACGACGAGATGATGGCAGCCATGGCGGCCGCCTATCCGGACCGTCGTCCGAGTGACTCGTTCGTCATCGGTTGGAACGAATCGATCGTGATGCACGAGGTGCTCGCATCGGCGATCGCCAACGGCGACATCACGCCGGCAGGTGTGGTCACGGCAGCGAACGGTCTGACGGACGTCG
>JAUIIM010000056.1 GCA_030431785.1 Acidimicrobiia bacterium
GTACGGTCGACTCTCTGAGTCGCACGCCGCATCGGTCGCCGGTGATGCTCTCGTAGCCGTTGCCCTCGCCGGAACGCTGTTCTTCTCCGTCCCCTCTACCGAAGCGCGGTCGAACGTCGCGTTGTATTTGCTCCTCACACTGGCACCGTTCGCCGTGCTCGGGCCGATGCTCGGCCGCCTCTTCGAGCGCGCTCCCGGCGCCTACCGCACCGGGCTAGCGGTCTCGGCGGTCGGGCGGGCCGTGGTTTCGGTGCTCATGGTGTTCACTGTGGACACTCTCTGGCTGTTCCCGTTTGCATTCGTCTCGCTCGTCCTGTCGCGGTTCCACGGGATCTCACGATCTGCGGTCCTTCCCGTCGTGGTCGGTGACACCAACGCGCTCATCGCAGCGAACGCGCAACTCGCACGAGCCGGAGTCATCGCGGCCATGGTGGTCGTCCCCGTCGGTGCTGGATTGTCCGTGTGGCTCGGCCCGGCTCCGGTGCTGTGGCTGTCACTGCTGCTGTATGGGATCGCCGCCGTCTCTGCATTCCAGCTCCCACCGATCCGTCCGACCCGACGAGAGGGACCCCGTCGCCCTCTGCGTCTTCCCAGGACGATCCGCCTGACACAGTTCGCCACCGCTGGCGTCCGGTTCCTCAACGGCTACCTGGTGCTCCTGATGGCGTTCGTCCTCGCCGAGGAGTCTTCGTCGTTCGCCGGTCTGACGGTGCTGCTGGGCGCAGCAGGGTTCGGCTACTTCCTGTCCGCATGGGCGGCCCCGACGATCGGTGCAGTCGTTCGGGAAGAACCCATGGTGGTCGGGGCGCTCGCCGTCGAAGCCATCGCTGCGTTCGTCGCCGTCCAGCTCGTATCGATGGTGGCGGGAGCGGTCCTCGTCGGAGCCGCAGGCTTTGCGTGGGGGACCGCCAAGTTCGCATTCGACGGGATGATGCATCGGACCGTTCCCGAGGACGACCGTGCCCGTGCATTTGCAAACGCAGAGACGATGTTCCAGATCGCTTGGGTAATCGGCGCGTTGATCCCCGTGCTCCCGATCTGGCCGACGGCGCTCGGTCTGTCGTCCGCCGGCATCCTCGCCCTGGTCATCCAGGTGGCCTATGTGGCCCTCGTCCTCGTACCCGAGCGAAGCCCTGAGGTATCAAGCGAGATCGTGATCGCCATTGAAGACGGTGGGCCGGTCGACGGTCTGCAACCGAGTGATCGGGACGAGGTGACCCGTCAGTTGGACGTCCTCGATTTGATCTGACGTTCCGCTGCTAGGCGACGAACGCCCTGAACTGGTGCACGTCTTCTGAGGGAATCCTGGCTTTCACCAGTGTTCCGGTGTCGGTGTGCTCCTGTGACAGGACCTCACCGAGTTCGTGGATCTCAGCGATCACATCACCCCGTGCGTACGGGATCTCCAGTGTCAGGTCGACGGACAGCGCACCGAGCCCTTTCGTGATGCGGGCGAGGAGGTCGTCGATGCCGTCACCTTCGGCAGCGGAAACCAACACGGAGTCGGGATGGAGTGACTGCAATCGCTGGCGCTCGACGTCGTCGACCACATCGATCTTGTTGTAGACGATCAGTTCCGGGATGCCGTCGACCCCGATCTCGTCGAGGACGTCGCGGACCGAGCGGATCTGGAGATCCGGATCCTCATCGGACGCATCGACGAGGTGCAGGAGGAGGTCCGCCTCGGCGACTTCCTCGAGTGTCGAACGGAACGCCTCGACGAGTTCGTGGGGGAGATCTCGGACGAACCCGACCGTGTCGGAGACGAGGGCGGTGTGACCATGGGGAAGCTCGAGTGTCCGTACCGTCGAGTCGAGGGTCGCAAACAGCTGATCCTCGACCAGGACGCCGGCATCGGTGAGGCGATTGAACAGCGTCGACTTCCCTGCGTTCGTGTAGCCGACGATGGCCACGACGGGCTGACCCGTCCGGCGTCGTTGCTTGGAGCGGGTCGCCCGTGATTTCGCAGCGTGTTTGAGCTCGCGTTCGATCTTCCGGACACGCTCGAGAATTCGACGTCGGTCGGTCTCGAGCTTCGTCTCGCCGGGACCCCTGGTGTTGATTCCGGCACCGAGTCGGGACATCTCCGTCCCCTTGCCGCGGAGCCGGGGGAGGCGGTACCGGTACTGTGCGAGCTCCACTTGGAGCATGCCCTCTTTGGTGTGTGCATGCTGGGCGAAGATGTCGAGGATGAGTGCGACCCGATCCACCACGTCGCACTCGAATGCCTGCTGAAGGTTTCGCTGTTGGGCGGGGCTCAGCTCGTTGTCGAACACGACGACGTCGATGTCGTCCGCCTTGGACTCCATGACCAGCTCCCGCAGCTTGCCCTTGCCGAGAAACGTGGCAGGGTCGGGACGATCACGGCGGACGAGATGCGTCGTCACCGGGTCGGACCCGGCGGTGTCGGTCAGCCGTGCGAGCTCTGCAAGGCTCGATTCGCCGCGTCGTCGGTCGTTCGACGACCGAATCAGACCGACGAGGAGGGCGCGCTGGCGTTCGACGTCGAGGTCGGTGACCGTCGCCGTCAAACGTTGTCGCTGCCGTGCGACGTGAAATCCCTGTTCTTCGGTCATGAAGCGGCAAGGCTAGCGGCAAGTCCCCGACCGGCGACCGGCAACTCTGCCCTGTGCACCCCGAGGTGTATTGTGTTGCCACGTATCCGAACGGTGCCTACCCTTGACAGGTGTATCCCTTCTGGGATGCACCTGAACCATGTAATGGAGGCATTCAGACATGAATCCCACACTCAAGAAGTGGCTCCCGTGGATCGCCGTTGCGGCGGTTGCGCTGGTCGTCATCCTCATCATCGCCCTTTCGGGCGGAGGGGACGAGAGCGCTGCGGAGACCACCACGACAGTCGATGGAGAGACCACGACCACCGTGGAAGACACCACGACCACGACGTCCGGTGACACGACGACGACGGCGCCACCCGTTGCCTTCGAGCCGATTCCGATCACGGTCGGTGCCATGATGCCGCAGACGGGCGCCCTTTCGGCGATCGTCGCTGCTCTCGAGGAGCCGATCCGTATGGCCGTCGAGGAAGTCAACGGTGTTTCGGCCGGGCTTCTCACCGTCGACTACGCGGACACGGGTACGGACCCGGCCATCGCATCGACGAACATCGACCAGTTCCTCACTGGTGGACACCAGGCCATCCTCGGCCCAGCAGCCACCGGCGTGACGCTCGGCGTGTTCGACAAGGTGAACGAGAGCCAGCTGCCCATGTGCTCCGGCTCCAACACCGGTGCTGCACTGTCCGCATCGCAGTACGACCCGTACTACAACCGAACGGCGCCTTCGGACAACATCCAGGCTCCGGCCCTCGGTGACCTCATCCTCCAGGACGGGGAAGCGAACGTTGCCGTCGTGTGGCGTTCCGACGAGTACGGCCGTGGCTTCGGCGAGACCCTCGCCCAGTACCTGCAGGACAGTGGTGCCGCAGTGCCGCTGGCTGAGGGATACGACCAGAATGCCGCTTCGTTCGCCGACCTTGCGTCGTCGATCGTCGACTCCGGCGCCACCGCGGTTGCGATGATCACCTTCGATGAAGGTGCCCAGATCCTCCAGGATCTCTCGGGTGCTGGCTTCGACGGTCAGATCTACGTCGCTGACGGGTTCAAGGACAACGTCAGTGTCGACTCGGTCGGTGGCAACGGTGCCCTGCTCGAGGGAATCCGCGGTACGGCACCGTCTTCCGCGCCAGCCAATGGTGACCCGACGTTCCCTGACCGGTTCGAGGCATTCGCCCCGGGCACGCCGACGATCTTCTCGGCGCACTTCTACGACTGCACGATCGTCACCGTTCTTGCAGCACAGGAAGCGCAGAGCAACGATCCGACGGTGTTCGTGAACAACATGATCTCGGTCACCGAAGGTGGCGAGAAGTGCACGTCGTTCGCGGACTGCTTCGCCCTCCTCCAGGAAGGTGCGGACATCGACTACGACGGTGCTTCCGGCCCGCTCGACTTCGGTTCGAACGGTGAGCCGACCATCGGAACCTACGACCTGTTCGAGTATGACGCGGACGGTGCTCCGCAGAACTTCGACCAGATCGTCGGATCGATCTAGGCGAAACTGACCAAAACAAAGAGGGGCCCCGTCGCCGGGGCCCCTCTTCGTTTTGCAGTTGCAAGTTGCAAGTTGCAAGTCGCAAGGAGCGATCTCCGATCTCCGACATCCGATATCCGATATCCGACATTCGGCCTCGCCGCTACGCCTACACGCCTACACGCCTACACGCCTACACGCCTCCACGCCTACACGCCTACACGCCTACACACCTACACGCCTACACACCTACACGCCTGACGCCTACACGCCTGACGCCTACACGCCCGGCTCTCACTCCCTGCCGAGAGTCCCTAGATACAGACCGATCACGTTCTCGTCATGGAGCAGCGCATCGCCGGTGTCGGTGTATGCATTCGAGCCCTGGTCGAGGACATAGCCGCGGTCGGCGATCTCGAGACAACGGCGCGCGTTCTGTTCGACCATGAGGATCGACACCCCGCTGTCGGCGATCTTGCGGACCGTGTCGAACACGAGCTCCTGATTGGCGGGGGAGAGACCGGCGGATGGCTCGTCGAGGAGGATGAGGGACGGGGCGGTCATCAATGCCCTCCCCATCGCGACCATTTGGCGTTCGCCGCCGGACAACGAGCCTGCCTTCTGGTCTGCCCTGTTGGCGAGCAGCGGGAACAACTCGTGCACGGCCGGAACCCGTTCGTCCCACCGATGAGGATCGGTGAACAGCCCCATCTCGAGGTTCTCCTCGACCGTCAGTGAGGGAAAGACGTTCGCCCGCTGGGGCACGTACCCCACGCCCGCCTTCACGAGATCGTGAGCGGCCTTGTTCGTGATGTCGTCTTCGCGCAGCGTGACACTGCCCTCACGTATCGCGACGAGACCGAAGAGTGCCTTGATCAAGGTGGACTTGCCGGCTCCGTTGGGCCCGATGATCCCGACCAGCTCTCCCTCGTCGACGTGGAGGTCGACACCGCGCAGGATGTCCACGCCGGGGAGATAGCCGGCGCGGATTCCGGTCGCATTGAGGAGTGTCGTCATTCCTCTTCCTCCCGATGCGTTCTTCCGAGATAGGCGTCGATCACGATCTCGTTCGATCCGATCGAGGCTGGTGGTCCTTCGGCGATCACCGATCCTTCCGCAAGGACGACGACCCAGTCGGAGATCTCCTGGACGACATCCATGTCGTGCTCGATGAAGATCACCGTCATACCGTCCTCGCGCAGACCCGTGATGTGATGCAGCAGCGACTGGGTCAATGCGGGGTTGACGCCTGCCATCGGCTCGTCGAGCATGATGACGTCGGGGTCGACCATCAGGGCACGGGCGACTTCGAGGAGCTTGCGCTGACCCCCCGAGAGGGAGCCTGCGAACTCGTCGGCCATGTGGGTGAGTCCGAATCGTTCAAGCAGGGCCGTGGCCTTCTCGGTGGCCTCGTCCTCCGCCTTGCGCCACCCACCGAAGAGGGCTCCGCGGAGGGTTTCCCCCGGGTTGGTCTGGTCGGCGACGTGCATGTTCTCCATCACCGTGAGACGGGCGAGCGACTTCGTGAGTTGGAACGTGCGGACCATGCCGCGTCGGGCGACCTGATAGGCCGAGATCCCGACGAGACCTCCACCATCGAGGTCCCACTCGCCGTTGTCGGGTTCGTCGAAGCCACTGATCAGGTTGAAGAGCGTCGTCTTCCCGGCGCCGTTGGGACCGATCAGTGACGTGATCGTCCCACGCTGGATCTCGAGGTGGTCGACGTTCACTGCATGGACACCGCCGAAGGACCGCTCGAGACCGTCGATGGTCACGATCGGATCCGGTTTGGCGACGCCCGGTACGGCTGCCACGTCGGCGAGTGCGTTGGGATCAATGGTCATCGATAAGACTCTCGTTCAGGTCACCCATCATTCCCTGCGGTCGGAAGATCATCAACAGCATCAAACCGACACCGACGAGGATCAGCTTCACCTGCCCTGCCTCTGCGGGGCTCAGGATGTCTCCCACCCAATCGATGTTCGCCTGTGCGGATGCCATCAGGGAATCGAAACCGAAGAAGACGAACTGGAACACGAGCGCCCCGATGACCGGACCGAGGATGGTCCCGGCGCCGCCGAGGATCACGATCACGTAGAGGATGAACGTCAAGCGAGGCAGGTAGGCATCCGGCGTCACGTTCTGCTGCTCGATCGCAAGCAGGATTCCCGACACCGCCCCGATGGCGCCACCGATCATCAGCGATTGCAGTTTGTAGCCGAAGACGTTCTTCCCGAGGGAGCGGGCCGCATCTTCGTCCTCGCGGATCGCACGCATGACACGCCCCCACGGACTCTTGATCAGCCGCCGTATCAGGAGCACGACGAGCAGCACGACGGTCCAGCTCACGATCATCATCCACAGGGACCGGCCGGTCACCGTCCACGTCCCGACGCCGTAGACGGCACCACCGGGGAACGGATTGAGGTCGAAGAACGCGTCGGCGAACCCCTGGATCCCGAACACACCGTTGGTGAGTGGTTCTGCCCATGACGACCGCACGATGAGTCGCAGTGCTTCCGCGAGCGCGATCGTCGTGATGGCGAGGTAGTCCGCTCGGAGGCGCAGGGTCGGGAGACCGAGGAGCAGACCCAACAGGACGGCGGTGAGGATGCCCACAGGGATACCCAGCCACAGAGAACCACCGGCCTCGACGGTGATCGCCGTGCCGTAGGCACCGACCATCATGAATGCGACCTGGCCGAAGTTGAGGAGGCCCGTGTACCCGAACTGGAGGTTGAGGCTCACGGCCGAGACGGCGTACGCGGCAGTGACCGGGCCGATCATGGCGAGGAATCCGTCACGGATCACTGCGATGAAGTCCATCAGCCGATCCTTTCACGGGTTCCGAGGAGGCCCTGGGGCCGGACCAGGAGCATGATGATGAGCACGATCAACCCGACCGCAGACTTCAGCTCGGAGGGGAAGATGAGCGTGCTCATCTCGACAGCGATACCGACGACGAAGGCGCCGAGCATCGCTCCGTAGGCGGTACCCAGCCCACCGAGGACCACTGCTGCAAAGATCAGCAGGAGCAAGCGGAAGCCCATGTCCCACTGGACAGCCTCGGTGAGCCCGAAGAAGAGTCCACCGAGCGCTGCGAGGCCACCTGCCATCACCCACGTCAAGGTGACGACCTTGTCCACGTCGATGCCGGACGACTCCGAGAGATCCGGGTTGTCGGACACAGCTCGCAACGCAGTCCCGATCCGTGTGCGCTGTAGGAACAACCCGACGAGCGCGAGCACGACGACACCCACGACGATCGTGATGAGGTTCTTCGGGACGACCGGGATGCCGAAGAAGTCAATCGGTGTCTGACCGGTGAACTCGTCGTAGAGCTTCCTCGTCCCGCCGAACATGACGAGGATCAGATACCGGAGGGCGAACGACAGTCCGATCGACACCACCATCATCGCGACGAGACCCATCCGGCGTTTCCGGAGTGGTCTCCACAGACCGCGGTCCTGCACCCAGCCGAACCCGGCTCCGAGGGCTACTGCGGCTGCACCGGCGATGAACAGGCTCCAACCAGGTCCGGCCACGGATGTGCTGAAGAAGTAGGTGAGGACCGCGCCAAGGGTCACCATCTCGCCATGGGCGAAGTTCACGAGCCCTGTGACGGCGTAGATCAGGGAGAGTCCGACGGCGCTCAGTGCGATGACGGCACCTAACTTCAGCCCTGCGAAGAGAAGGGATCCGAAGCGTTGATACGGAGGCGGTGAGGTGGTCGACCCTTCACCCAATGGGAACAGGACGGTTCGTTGCCGTCCTTCTTGGACGACGATGTCTTCCAAGACATCACTGTCCGCATTCGTGAGACCGACCCCATCGGGCAGCGTCGAGACGTCCAGACGCACCGTGTACGTGCCAGCTCCGGGAACCGGCACGAGCCACTTGCCTTCCGCGTCGGAGGTCGAGTCGCCGACGAGAGTGCCGTCCTGCTCGACCGAGATCAACACGCCTTCGACGGGCACCCGTTCGTCGTCCGTCGTCGCGATCAGTGTCCCTCCGATCGCCTCTCCATCGGCAAGCGCCATCGCGGGCACCGCGAGAAGCGCCAATGCCATGAGGGCGATCGATACGAGGCGGCGGACAGGATGTTGCACGGTGCTCGATTGTAGACGCTGCGTCATGCGTGCCGAATACGGCGGCGTCAGTCCGAATCCGACCCGAACCGGCTCAGATAGGCATTGCGGGCCTGTTGGGCTTCTTCGTCGTCAAGGGCGGTGATCAGACCCATGGCGTCGTCACGGGACGTATCCCCGGCGAGGACCTCGTTCACCTGGCGTTTGACGGTCACGACCGGAAAGCGTGGCTTGTCGGCGATGTGCTCGGCGAGCTCGACTGCGATCTCCATCGCACGACCGGGCTCGGTCACAGCGTTGAGGAAACCGACGCTCCTCGCCTCGGATGAGGTGAAGGGACGGCTGGTCAGCACCAGTTCGCGCGTGATCGCTGGACCGAGTTCTCGGACGAGGCGCGGTATCCCGCCCCATGCGAGCGGTATGCCGAGGTCGATCTCGGGAATCGAGAACACGGTGTCGGTCTCCGCGACGCGCAGGTCGCATGCAGCGGCGAGAACCACACCACCACCGACGACGTGACCGTGCAGTGCCGCGATGGTCACCTGAGGTATCGCTTCGATGGCATCTGCCATGTCCCCTCCCAGCTTTGCGGCGTCGTACCGGCGCGAAGAGTCCGCATCGGTGAGTGCACCGTCGGCGAACACCTCGACGTCGACACCGGCAGAGAACGCCCGGCCGTTCCCGGTGATGACGACGGTACGAAGGTCGCTAGAGGCGATCTCCTTGCTCACGTCGATGAGTTCCTGGAGGAGGTCCAGCGAGAGGGCGTTCAGTCGATCCGGTCGGTCGAGAGCGATGAATCCGACCGGACCGTCGGCCCAAGTGTCGAGGTGGTGGTACGGCACAGCATCCTTCGGGTGGAGTGGGGTCATCGTACCTCCCGGATGCGCTCTGGTCTCCGTGGATACACCGGTCCGCGTCGAACCCGGCGGGCGTCGATCTGGATTGGTAGATTCAGGGGGGAGAGGAGGTTGCGATGCAAAAGACCGTCGGTCACATCCTTGAACGCAAGGGGACGGATGTTTGGACCGTGTCCAGCGATGCGACCGTGTACGAAGCCCTCACCATCATGGCGGAGCGCAACATCGGGGCTCTCGTCGTCGTCGACGACGGCGCCATCGTGGGCATCATGTCGGAACGTGACTACGCCCGGAAGGTCGTGCTGCACGATCTCGGTTCGAAGTCGACGCCTGTCGGACGGATCATGACGCCGGATCCGATCACGGTCGATCCTGGCGCTTCTGTCTCGTCATGCATGGAGGTCATGACCGAGAACCGCTTCCGTCACCTGCCCGTCGTCGAGAGCGGCGCCTTGCGGGGAGTCATATCGATCGGCGACGTCGTCAATGCCGTTATGGAGGAGCAGCGATTCCTGATCGACCAGCTCGAGGGCTACATCACGTCGTAGCCTCGCTTTACTCGGAGATTCAAGATCTCAGATAGCAGCACTCAGAAGGTCGGACTCGACGAGCGCCGCGGGCGGCTCATTCCTGGGCAGGCTATGCGCGGTCCAAGCGGAGTGTGGGCTCTGTAGACGAGACCGCCCATCGAGACGAGCCGCCCGAAGGGGCGGCTCTCTGTGATTTGTGATTTGTGATCTGCCTAGGCCCCGCGCTTGGCGAAGGTCTCCTGGTCGAAGGGCTCGATCATGATGCACTCGCCCGGGCACTCTTCGGCGGCCTCGACGGTGATGTCGATCTGATCGTCGGGAACACGGGCGACGCCTCGTGAACCGTCTGGTGCCTGGTTGCCATCGAACACGATGTCCTGGCCCCAGTTCCCTGCGGTCTCCTTCACGACCCACAGACCGTCGTCGCGGCCCTGGAAGACGTCGGGGGCGATCTCTTCACAGATGCCGTCACCGGTGCAGAGATCCTGATCGATCCAGACCATGAGTTGTGGGTCAGCCATGTTTCCTCGCGTTGTCGCTGTCTGTCGCGAAGCATAGTCCTACCAGCGGTTCTTGAAAATCCGCGCCGCGCACGGCAGCGTGGAACCGCAGCACCTCTACCGTTCCGGTTGGAGGCGACTGTGCGCCTGGTGGGCACCGCGGTCTTCAAAACCGACGAGGGGATGCAAGTCCCCTGGCGGGTTCGATTCCCGTCCGCCTCCGCGGTGAGCGTTTAGGCGTGCAGAGTGTGCGCCAATGCGCCCAAGCCCTATTGGGTCTGGGTGTCGCGTCCCAGGAGGGGGTCGTCGCCGTCGTAGAGTGCGTCGAGCTGCTCGCCGATCGCCCCCATGACCGTTCGACGCTTGATACTCATCTTGGGAGTGAGGAACCCGTTCTCAGGTGTCCACTCCTGCGTGACGAGGATGAAGTCCCTGACTCGTTCGTAATGCTTGATGTCGCTCTGGGCCCGGCGGACTTCCGTCGCGAACAGATCGATGACTTCTTCCCGCTGCACCAGCGCGTCACGATCCTTGGTGTCGAACCCCTGTTCGGATGCCCACTTGTTCAGATACTCGAAGTCGGGGACGATCGCGGCCACGTTGTAGGGCCGCTGTTCGCCGTGGACCATCGCCTGAGCGATGAAGCCGGAGAGCTGCAGGGATTCCTCGATCGGAGCCGGAACGACGTACTTCCCGTTCTCGAGCTTGTACTGCTCCTTGATCCGTCCCCGGATGTACAGGAATCCGTCCTCGTCCAGGTGACCGAGGTCGCCCGTCCGGAAGCCACCATCGGGGGTGAACACCGCAGCGTCTTCCTCCGGAAGGTTGTAGTAGCCCTTCATCACGTTCGGTCCGTAGACGACGATCTCGCCGACCTCCGGGTCACCCGTGATGTCGGTGTCGATCTTCACCGAGATCCCGGGAAGGGCTCGACCGACCGAACCGACGCGTCGGTAGTTGCGCGTGTTGCATGTCACGATCGGACTCGTCTCGGTGAGGCCGTACCCCTCATACACGGTGATCCCGACGGCCGAGATGAGTTCGGCGACCTCTGTGAGAATCGCTGCACCGCCCGAGAACGCGTACCGCAGCCGACCACCGAATCGGTCGCGGACCTTCGAGAACACGAGCGTGTCGAACACGCCGTGTTGGATGTCAACGAGCCGTGAACGCTTCCCGTTGCGACGAAGCTCTTCACGTTTGTGCGCATTGGAGAGCGCTGCATTGAACAGGGCTTCCTTCACGCCGCCTTCTTCGGCCATCAGTTTCACCAGACCGTCGTAGACCCGGTTGAACATGGCAGGCACGGACACGAGGATCGTCGGTTTGATCTCGGGCATGTCCCGTGTGAGCGTGTGCGCCCCGGTGAGCCCGGTAGAGGCCCCGAAGAGGATCAGTGCGTGGAGTTCGACGGTCTGACCGAACGAATGTGCCCACGGCAGGAACGAGGCGGACCGGTCGTCCTCCTCAAGAGGGAACACCTCAGCCACGGCGTTGAGGTTCGATGTGATGTTGCCATGCGTGAGCATCACACCCTTCGGGTCGCCGGTGGTACCCGACGTGTAGATCAGGCCCGCGACGTCGTCGCTCGTGGCGGAGTGCCGTTCGACTGGCGCTTCTTTGCCTCGTGCCAGCAATTCGGCATAGTCGATGGCGTCGCCGCCCGCCGGATCGTCGATGACGACGATCCTCTCGAGCGCCGGAAGCTGATCGGCGACTTCGTCGAGTTGAGCGCGGATGCCGTCTGTCGCAGCGAAGACCACCTTTGCCCCACAGTCGCGGAGGATGTAGATCCAGTCCTTCTGCGTCTGTGCCTCGTACATAGGCACCCAGGCAGCGCCGAGCCCGTAGGTGGCATAGGCTCCGACCGCCCACTCGATCCGGTTGTCGGAGATGATGGCGACGCGGTCACCCTTTTCGATCCCGAGGGATGCCAATCCACCGCGCGCCTGATCGATCGCCTCGCCGAACTCGCGATAGGTCATCCAGTCCCAACCGCCGTCGACATCGCGACGCCCGAAGAGAGGGTTGTCCGGAAAAGACTCGACGCTGTTGGCGTACAGGTCCGAAAGGTTGCTGACTTCTGCCATGGCTCCTCAAGATGTCGACGACGGCCTGCTGCGAACTCTAGATGAGCTCGACGTCTCGGGCACGTGGTTCCGCGATGTGGGTAGTCGTGGCGCAAACGAGCGTTGCCGATACCATCGGCCCATGGAGACGTCACAGACTGAGACGATCGGACGATTCATCCGACGGACACGACTCGAACGCGGCCTGTCGCTCG